>CATBLW010000209.1 GCA_949486985.1 Prochlorococcus marinus str. MIT 9215 | reverse complement strand
TAGATGTAATGATGGAGGTTGATCTAAAGGGACTCCGGTGCCTGAAGAGCCCTGTCAATGCCCTGACTGTCAAAGGTTCTACCGAGAGCACGACCGTTTAATTCGTGAGTGCCCCACCCTGCGTCAGCAGCAGGAAGTGAATTGGGCAGCCTTGCAATCGTTTCGTACGCTCTCTGGTCGCGTGCTGGAAGATCTGCAGAAGCAGCAGGCTGCCAAAGCCAATGATCCAGAAGCGACTCCCGCAACATCAGTAGGCGGGGAAGAAGAGCCGATGGATGCTCTCCAGCAATCGATTGCTGATTTAGAAAATATCAATGCCCATCTGTTTTCCATCGAAGCCTTGATGGAAAGAGTCTTTGATGTGCGCGTTCCGGAAGCAGTTGAGCAGAAATTCCGTGAACTGGCGGGGGAACTGGCTCCAGATCCTTTGAATGCAGATCGTTTGCGTCTCAATCGTCTGCTGCATCAGACCCCTGACTTGCCAGAACGCTCCTAGTTTTCCCTCGCTTCGCGACAATCTGATCAATCATTGGCTGCTCTTCTTTGTTCAGAAGAGCTTGTGTTGATCGGTATGGCTAGCGCCTTGATGAGCGATCTTTCCCATAGGAATTCACTGCATCCTCTGGATCCATGTTGTGATTTTCTAGTTGTGATTTTTTAGTGTTAAATCTGAGCTGAGGCCCAATCAATCAATCGGCTTGCTTACTGGATCGTTATGGGTGTCTAGCTCATGACAAGGTTGATGTATAGAGGCCTTCGACAGTTGCTTGAGGCCTTCGTTTTGGCGATCGCCTAAGCGATTGTTCGATGGCTCTATTTAGAGAACATCGCAGGTGATTTCTACAGGCAATGGATCAACCTTCCAGATGGATTGGCAGTATTCACGAATGGAACGGTCTGAAGAGAAGAAGCCACTTCTGGCGGTATTCAATAGCGACATGCGGTTCCATTTCTGACGATCCCTCCAGGCTTCGCTGACGAGATCTTGCACGCGAATGTAGTCGGCAAAATCGGCCATCACGAAGAAGGGATCATGACCGGTGAGATTCTCAAGCAGTGGGCGGAACAGTTCACCATCGCCGTTGCTGAAATGGCCTCGCTCGATCAGGCGTAAGGCTTCTTGCAGTTCTGGCAACGCTCTGATGAATGTCTTGGGGTCGTAGCCATTGTTTTGTAGTTCCATGATTTCTGATTCGGTCTTGCCGAACAGAAAGAAATTCTCAGCACCGACGCGATCTCTAATTTCCACGTTGGCGCCATCGAGGGTGCCAATTGTGAGGGCGCCATTCATGGCGAATTTCATATTGCCTGTTCCAGAGGCTTCTTTGCCTGCTGTTGAAACCTGTTCGGAAAGGTCTGAGGCTGGGTACACCTGCTCACCAAGTTTCACGTTGTAATCCGGCAGGAAGACCACCCTCAGGCGGCCATCCATATCAGGATCTGCATTGATGGTTTCCGCAATGCCATTGATGAAACGGATGATCAGTTTGGCCATGTAATAGCCAGGTGCGGCCTTGCCGCCAAAAATCACCGTTCTTGGAGCCATGCCTTCAGCCTGGCCATTTTTGATCCGCAAATAGTGGTTAATCACCTGCAGAGCGTTGAGGTGTTGGCGCTTGTATTCATGGATGCGTTTCACCTGCACGTCGAACAGGCTGGAGGGATCCACCAACACACCGGTTTGGCGATGGATGTAGCCGGAAAGCTTGCGTTTAACCGAGAGCTTGGTGGCTTCCCATTGCTCAAGGAAGCTGTTGTCGTGCTGCCGTTCTTCCAGTTTGGTCAGCAACTCCATGTTGGTGATCCATTCCGGACCCACTTGTTGGTCGAACAAACGGGAGATTTCTGGGTTGGATAGAGCCACCCAGCGACGTGGCGTTACACCATTGGTGACATTGGTGAATTTCTCTGGCCAAAGTGCCGCGAATTCAGGCATTAACTGCCTTTTGATCAGGTCAGAATGCAGAGCGGCAACGCCATTGACATGATGCGCACCAATGGTGGCGAGATGGGCCATGCGCACTGATTTATCGCCTTCTTCATCAATGATCGACAGCTTCCGCTGAATGTCATCGTTGCCGGGATAGCGCAACCGCACCTGTTGCAGGAAGCGACGGTTGATTTCGTAGATCAATTCCAGATGGCGCGGCAGCAAACTGCCGAATCTGGCCAGGTTCCACTTCTCTAAGGCTTCAGGTAGGAGTGTGTGGTTGGTATAGGCGACAGATCTTGTTGTGATGTCCCAGGCTGTATCCCAATCAATGTGGCGATCATCAATCAGCAACCGCATCAGTTCGGCGACGGCAATCGCTGGGTGGGTGTCGTTGAGTTGAACGGTCCAGTGATTGTGGAACTCCTCAACAGCAATGCCTCGGTTCTCCAAGCTGCGCAGCATGTCTTGCAGCGAGCAACTCACAAAAAAGTGCTGTTGTTTCAGGCGAAGGCGGCGGCCTTCATCGGTGCCGTCATTCGGATACAAAACCTTGGAGAGGGTTTCAGATCCCACTTTCTCTTCCACAGCGCCGTAGTAATCGCCGATGTTGAAGGCATAGAAATCGAAGCTTTCGGTGGCATCCGCTCGCCAGAGGCGTAAGCGGTTGCAGGTGTTCACCCGATAACCCAATACAGGCACATCGTGAGGCACGCCGATGGCATGTTCTGCCGGTATCCAGCGTGAGCGGTAATTGCCTTTGTCATCGATATAGCTCTCTGTGCGTCCGCCAAAACCAACGAAGCAAGCTTCATCGGGTTGGGGCAGTTCCCAAGGCCAACCGCCTTTTAGCCACTTATCGGTGACTTCAACTTGCCAGCCGTCGCGGATGAGTTGATCGAAGATTCCAAATTCATAGCGAATTCCATAGCCAGTAGCCGGCACCTGCAGGCTGGCTAGGGATTCCATGTAGCAAGCCGCTAGTCGGCCCAAGCCGCCATTGCCGAGGCCTGGTTCTTCTTCTACATCGATGATTTTTTCTAGAGATTCGATTCCAAATCTGCTTAGAGCTTCTTCTGCTTGCTTCTGCATCCCCAGGTTGAGCAGGTTGTTATGCAGCTGGGGGCCAATCAGGAATTCGGCAGAGAGATAGGCAACTGTTTTATGCGGCCTTGCTCTGATCGCCTCGAGGCTTGCCAGGTAACGGGTCATCAAGCGATCCCGCACTGCATAGCTCAGGGCCATGTAGAGGTCATGGCAACTTGCTGTTGGCGCAAGCTTGCCCAGGGTGAAGAACAGGTGTTCGGTCATGCCCTCAAACACCGAGTCCGCATCCAAGCCAGCACGTTCTGGATCGGCGTGGCAGCCAGGAGTTGGCAGGCGCAGGTCTAGGGGCTGTGAACTGCTCATGACGGCGGGTGTTGAGGAGATGGAATTGGAGGTTGAATGCCTCCGTTGAATAGGGATCGGTGAGATTGGCGACCAGGGGAGGAGGGAGTTAGGTCCCCAATTGCACCTCAACCATGGATCTCTGGTGCATCAACGCCATTTGCAGAGGTCATCGACCTAGGCCTTGTTCATCCATGGAAGGTAGCGGCTAACTCCTGCCTCGATGGTTGAGGACTGCACATCAACACCTGCAGAGGCTGATTTGCCTTTGGTTATCAAGAAGACCAAGCCGAATGGCTCGGTCCTTTAGTGTCCTCACCAAGACAGATTTCGGACTAGATGTTGGTGTCTTCGGTGTTGTCCGTGCTCAGCAGCCACGAGGTGGAGGTTGCTGAAACCCTGATCGGTGTGATGCGCTTCTTGCTGATTTTCTTGGCAGCACGAACGCTGGCAGAGATTTTGGTGCGCTTACACCTGCCATCCATCGTTGGTGAATTGTTGGCGGGTGTGCTGATTGGTGCTTCCGGGTTGCATTTGCTTGTTCCTCCAAGCACGCATGCGCAGCTGAATGAAGGCTTTGTCCATTTGATTAGCGCCTTGGCTTCAATTCCTCCAGAGGCCGTTCCTGATCTCTATTTCGAAACCTTCCCCTCTTTGCAGGCCGTTGCCACTCTCGGCTTGTATGCATTGCTCTTCTTGACAGGTCTCGAGAGTGAGCTGGAAGAGCTGGTGGCGGTTGGAGTCCAGGCCTTCACGGTCGCCATGGCTGGAGTTGTGTTGCCTTTTGCCTTTGGCACCTTTGGCTTGATGCTCTTGTTCCACGTTGATTTGATCCCGGCGGTGTTTGCTGGTGCCTCGATGACGGCCACAAGCATTGGTATTACAGCCAGTGTGTTTGGAGAACTTGGTTATTTAAAAACCCGTGAGGGTCAGATTGTGATCGGTGCTGCGGTGCTGGATGACATCCTCGGCATTGTGATCCTGGCTGTTGTTGTGGCCTTGGCTGCAGGCGGTTCTTTAGAGATCGCCCCGATTCTGAAGCTGTTGGCCGCGGCCATTGTCTTTGTGGTTTTGGCGATCGTTTTGAGTCGCACTGCAGCGCCTGCGTTTGATTGGGTGATTGATCGATTGAAGGCTCCTGGTGCTGTGATTGTGGCGTCGTTTGTGATCTTGGTGTTGAGCTGTTTTGTCGCGACAGCCATTGGTTTGGAGGCTGCTTTGGGTGCCTTCGCTGCAGGCTTGATCCTCAGTAGTTCCAAGAACAATCACGCCATTCAGCAATCGGTCTTACCGATCGTGGCGCTCTTTGCCACGATTTTCTTTGTCTTGGTTGGGGCTGGAATGGATCTTTCGGTGATCAACCCTCTTGATCCTGCGAGCCGTTCCGCACTTGTTGTTGCAGCCTTTCTGCTGGTTGTTTCGATTTTGGGCAAGGTTGCAGCCGGTTGGGCTTTTGTTATCGATAAACCCACCAATCGATTGGTTGTTGGGCTGGGAATGATGCCTCGCGGCGAAGTCGGCTTGATTTTCCTTGGATTGGGTACAAGTGCTGGCTTGCTTTCTCCTTCGTTGGAGGCGGCTGTTTTGGTGATGGTGATTGGTACAACCTTCCTCGCTCCTTTGCTTCTGCGTCTTGTTTTGAAAGACAAAAAGCCTGGAGGCGGCAACTCGATTCCCGATGATGTCGCGGCGAATCCCGTTGGTTTGATCTAGGTCGTCAT
>CATBLW010000208.1 GCA_949486985.1 Prochlorococcus marinus str. MIT 9215 | reverse complement strand
CTGATCAATTTGGTGAATGGATCACCAGAACGGATGACATCTCCAACCTTGACATCAACATCAGCCACGATCCCTGAAATCGGAGAACGCAAATTGCTATAGGCAAGCGTTGCTTCTGTAGCTTTTACCTTTTCTCGAGATGCGATGTATTGAGCCTTGTATCGATCACGATCAAAAGCTGAAGCAGCACCTTGAGATGTCAGGAATTCGTAGCGTTGCCAGTTGAGCTTGTCTTTCTCTTCTTGAGCCTTAAGACCAATTAGTTGCGCTTGGACCTGGCCTTGATCAAGCACAACCAACATTTGGCCAGGCTGAACCTCATCACCCTGATCAATCTTTAACTCAATAATTCGGCCAGAAGCTTGTGCGGCAAGATGCACCTCCTCCATCGCCTCCAAGGTGCTCACCGTATCAATATCGTCTGTGAATTCAGCCGTCGACACAGGTATCTGACTAACGGGAATCGACGGGTAAGGCGGTTTCGCCTTGCCACAGGCGCAAAGCAATAACACAGCAAAAACGGCCAGGGAGCGTTGCTGACTAGGCACTAACAACATGTTCAATAACCTGATTATGGGAACTTCCCGGCTCAAAACAACAAATCACCCCCTAGCGCAAGAATTGTCCCCCAGTGCCAGAGCTCATTGGATCAAGATCTGTTCACATACCAGGGCGATCAGGAGCTCAAACGCCATGCGCCACTAGCTGATCGACTGCGGCCTCGCACCCTGGACGAATTTGTCGGCCAAACAGCGATTCTTGCCGAAGGACGTCTCCTACGACGAGCCATTGCTGCTGATCGTGTTGGCAATCTGCTGCTACATGGGCCTCCAGGGATTGGTAAAACCACCCTGGCAAGGATCATTGCCGGCCATACTCGCGCCCATTTCAGCAGCCTCAATGCCGTTCTGGCCGGAGTAAAAGAACTCCGTCTAGCGGTGGATGCCGCCAAACAACGGCTCGAAAGGCATGGCTTGCGCACGATTCTGTTCATCGACGAGGTGCACCGTTTCAACAGTGCTCAGCAAGATGCACTGTTGCCATGGGTAGAGAACGGGACGGTGACGTTGATCGGTGCAACCACCGAAAACCCTTATTTTGAGGTCAATAAGGCCTTGGTCAGCCGCTCGAGATTATTTCGACTCCAAGCCCTTGAATCCTCCGATCTGCATCGTCTCCTGCAACGTGCTTTAGAGGACAACGAACATGGCTACGGCGATCGCAATGTTGCGCTCAGCACAGCAGCGGCTAATCATCTTGTCGATGTCGCCAATGGAGATGCTCGCAGCCTGCTAAATGCCATCGAACTTGCTGTCGAAAGCACACCGGCTGATGAGCTTGGATCGATTCAAATCACTCTTGCTATTGCTGAGGAATCAATTCAAGAGCGGGCCGTCCTCTACGACAAACAAGGTGATGCCCACTTCGACACAATCAGCGCCTTCATCAAATCACTAAGAGGCTCAGATCCCGATGCCGCTCTGTTCTGGCTAGCACGCATGGTTGAGGCGGGTGAGAACCCAAGATTCATCTTTCGGCGCATGCTGATTGCAGCCGGAGAGGACATCGGACTCGCAGACCCTCAAGCGATCGTGGTTGTCGAAGCCTGTGCCGCAGCCTTTGAAAGGGTCGGTCTCCCTGAAGGCCTTTACCCCTTAGCTCAGGCCGCCCTGTACTTGGCCTGCGCTGAAAAAAGCAACAGTTTGCTCGGCTTCTTCGAAGCTCTGAGCACGGTGCGGCAAGCACAACGGCAAGACGTGCCCAGCCATCTACGTGATGGCAACCGCGATAAAGAAGCCTTCGGAGATGGTGTTGGTTATCGCTATCCGCACGCCTTCTCAGAACACTGGGTGTCCCAGCAATATCTCCCCACTGCCTTGCAAGGGGAAGTCTTCTGGCAGCCAACCAGTCAAGGCTGGGAGGGGCAACGTCAACAGATGATGCTGGAGAGAAGAGCTGCTCAACTCGCCGCAGCCGCCGAATCAAGCCAAGAACATCCCTTGATTGTGAGCACTAGTCCAGAAACCCCTGCTCTAGAAAGATGGCTACAAAGACAGCTCAGTCAAGAAGGAGATCGTCTCAATCAGCTGCGAAGCCAACTCTGGGCTGACGTGAACTGGCAACGTCATGACAGGGTGTTGGTGCTCGGAGGGCGTTCCCTGCTCTGGGCAATCGATCCACTCCAATCTGTACCAGAAGGCGGTGTCTCGATTCTCAGTCTCACCGCAGAAGATCAAGCGCGCCTATCGGCTCAGCTCGATGTGCTCGATCCCATGCTCAGGCCAGAACTGTTGCTTCCGGAACTGTTGCT
>CATBLW010000207.1 GCA_949486985.1 Prochlorococcus marinus str. MIT 9215 | reverse complement strand
TTGTACTTATTTATTGAGACCGGTTAGTGAATATCGAGGCGCTCAATTGGATCGCCAATGCCAGGATTTATTTGGCCATTTTCAGCGAGTTCAGGGTCAATGCAGGCTGTATGAATGGTTAGATCTGGCAGCGTCTCTCCAAGTAGCTGCAGGCCAGGAGTTGATGTCAGGGCTGTGATCACTCTTAAACGCCTGGCTTCGATTCCTTGCTTTTTTAAAAGCTCAATCGTGTTGAGCAGACGAACTCCGCTGGCGATTTGATCTACAAACACAATCACACCGGCATTGCGATCAATGTTTTCAGGCACCCCTTTGAGGCAGAGCTGAGAACTGGGTAGTACTCGTCTGGCTCCTTGCCAGAGCGCTAGGCCACCAGGAAGAAGGGGGATAGCCAGCAAAGGAACGCCTGATTCGACAACGGTGCCCTCTGTTTCTGACTGATGCGTCATCACCGCTTCACGGCGATGGGGAAGCCAGTCTCTGAGGGCTTCGTAGGTGAGCCATCGGCCGAGTTCCTCAAAACCTGTGGCGTAGAGAGGTGGGGGGGTGCTGGCATTGCGAAGCATCGTGAGCCAGTGGGCGATCAGCGGGTGTGGGGGGACCACCACCCTCATGGTCATTGGCATAAGACGTTGAAAGCTCGGAAATTGCCATAACGTGTTGGCTAAAACTAACCGCTGCTGCTTTTTCTTCTGCCATGTTTCTGTCTGCCTATAGGTGGCATCGTTTGCGAGCGTTGTTCCTGGCCAGCTTGCTGATGCTTTTAATCGCCCTTCCGGTACCTCCGGTGATGGCGATCACGGCTCCGGAGTTGCGTGGTCAACGCGTGATGCAGGATATTCCTAAGGACATGCACGGACGAGACCTTAAGGAACAGGAGTTCCTGAAAAGTGATCTCCGTGGTGTTGATTTGAGTAAGGCTGACTTGCGCGGCGCTGTCTTTAACAGCAGTCAGCTGCAGGAGGCCGATCTTCAAGAGGCAGATCTTGAAGATGTTGTTGCTTTTGCTAGTCGCTTTGATGGAGCGGATCTAAGGGGAGCAAATCTCGCCAATGCCATGTTGATGCAGAGTCATTTTGAGAATGCCGTCATTGACGGTGCTGATTTCACAGATGCCGTTCTCGATCTGAACCAAAAGAATGCACTGTGCGCAAGGGCCGAAGGCATCAATCCAAAGAGTGGATTCACGACAAGAGAAAGCCTGGGCTGTCGTTCTTGATCACGCCTTACCCCAAGGCTTTGTATCCCAAAGCCTTGTATCTCAAAGCCTTGCCTCTCAAAGCCTTTTATACCCAAGCCTGAATTGATGGCAAAACGTTTACCAGTCACTGTGCTGACAGGTTTTCTTGGATCCGGCAAAACCACCCTGTTGCGCCATTTGCTCACCCAGGGCGGACAGCGTCTGGCTGTGATGGTGAATGAATTCGGCACCGTGGGCGTGGACGGCGATTTGATCCGTAGCTGCGGGTTCTGTCCAGAAGATGAGCTTGAAGGACGTCTTGTTGAACTCAACAACGGTTGCCTTTGCTGCACTGTGCAGGACGACTTTTTACCAACCATTGAGACTCTTTTGGCCAGAGCAGACAAGCTGGATGGAATTGTTGTCGAGACCAGTGGCCTTGCCTTGCCACGGCCTTTACTTCAGGCACTTGATTGGCCTGCTGTCCGAACTCGTGTGCATATCAATGGTGTTGTCACCCTTGTCGATGGAGAAGCTTTAGTGGCGGGAAGTCCGGTTGGTGATCCTGCCGCACTGAAACGACAGAGAGAGGAGGATCCCAGCCTTGACCATCTCACTGCGGTAGAGGAATTGTTCTCTGACCAGTTGCAGGCGGCTGACCTTGTATTGATTAGTCGGGCTGATCAATTAACCATTGATCAAATTGAACGCCTGAAGAACGACTTAACCACCCAAGTGCGTCCGGGAACTGCCTTGATGCCAGTCAGCCATGGTCAGTTGAATCCTGCTGTGGTCCTTGGCTTGGAACACATCGACAACAGCCCTAAAGATTCAGGCCACCACGATCACCCACACGATCACCCACACGGTCACAACGATCAACATTCAGGCCATAACGAAGAAAGCCATCCTGAAAAAAGCAGTCATGGCCATGACCACCATGATCACAAGCACGTGGAGATGATCAGTGGAACGGTTCGCTTTGAAGGCCCTGTCAATCGTTCGGCGATGGAAGAACTCTTGCCGGATTTGGCGGTCCGCCATCAAATTGTGCGCCTCAAAGGGCGCTTTTGGTTGCCTGGTAAATCCTTGCCCCTTCAGGTTCAGATGGTGGGGCCGAGGCTGAGTAGTTGGTTTGAAGCCGCGCCTGATCAGGCCTGGCGTCCTGCTGCTAACTCTGCAGGCGTTGATCTTGTTGTGATTGGTTTTGACGACCAAGCTGCTGAGGCTATTCGTTCTGGCCTTAAAGATTGTTGATCAGTAGATTGAGCTTGTGTTAATCACTATTTTAATTAATTGATTCCTGCTTGCTGAATATTGAGGGTTTAAATATCTTTTTGCTGCTAAATAATAGTGGATGTGCTTGCAATATCCCAATGCAATGCAAGTAGTAGTAATTTAAGATATAGGCTTCTAGGAAGATGAATAGTCCTGGATTATTTGTTCGCCGAATAGCTGGCTCTATTCTTTAATGGAGATGCCAGATGTCTTTTGAAGGTTGGCGGCTTTTTGTAAATTAGCTAAAGGTATCAAGGAATGCGATGAATTTTCTCGCAAAGAGAACTTCAGCCTCGGCACCTGTGAAACCAGAAATGGAACCACAGTCTTCTTTGACTTCTGTTGCAACAAGATAGGCAATTGATTCTTTTTCTTCTAGATGCTCGGGTTGAGTATATTCTGATATTAATTTTAGCCATTGCCTTGGATTTATATAGGCTGGCTTGCTTGATCTAAGTGACACTGCGAAGGCATTGTCTTGAGACAATCCGTTGCTCAGAGATATGCAAAAGTTCCTGGCATAGCTCTTTGCAAGTTGGTTCTCGAATGGCTTCGATTCGACTTGTTGCAATGATTGGGCAGCGAAAGCTTGGCTTGGCAGCAGTATTGCCGTACAAAGCATCGCAAAAATTATCGCGGTACTTGCCCTTATTGTTTGAGCGAGGACCCTCTTGATGTACTCCATAGCCATAGTTGCCTGATAAATTTTAAACGAACTCTGATCGCATCTCTGATTGTTGAATTGCTCAACATTTCAGGCCATGCAGATGTTTTTTAGACTAGCGCCTTTCTGGAAAGTTGGGATTAATTTTTTGATTTGTTTCTCATCAGTGTCGCTCGATGATGCATAGTGCCTCTCTATGCATCATGCCTGCATTGACCGGTCATTGCTTGATGTTGTTTATTGATGCAACCCACTCGTGACTTGTCCTTGATCATTGATTGGTGCCAGCAGCCGTTAGAGTCGCTTTGTGGTGATAATGTTTGTAATCATCTACTCTAGGTGCGAACAGCAAATGCATTGTTTGCTGTAGATTGCTCAGGTGGAGATTTCAGCATGAATGAAAATAATCAGCGCTTCGCTCGCTTTGGTCTTCGTGCTCTGGCGATTACGGCTAGCACCGTTGCCATTGTCGATTTGATTAAAGCGCAGTGGA
>CATBLW010000206.1 GCA_949486985.1 Prochlorococcus marinus str. MIT 9215 | reverse complement strand
GGTGAAGCTCGTGCGCAGGAGCTCTGCTCGCCATGCTTCCAGCGCTTCAAGAGAACCATCAAGGCGAAGGCTTTTGCGTGCTTGGCGGATTGGTTGGCAGCGAAGCGTTAGTTCCGTGATCAGAGCCAAGCTGCCCCAACTGCCGCAGAGCAAGCGCATCAGGTCATAGCCAGCCACGTTTTTCACCACCCTTCCTCCAGCATGCGCAACGATTCCATCGCTACGCAGCAGGCCGATTCCGATCAGTTGATCGCGTATCCCCAGATGCCGCTGGCGTAACCCACCGGCGAGGCCACGAGCCACCAAACCACCCACACTGCCAGCACTGTTGGGATCTGATCTCGGTTGGCTTCCCCATGGCCAGTTGACGGGTAGCCATTGCTGCTGTTCTTTCAAAGCCATTTGTAGATCTGCCAGCGGCAGGCCTGCTTCAACAGTGATGGTCAGGTCGTCGACAGCATGATCAAGAATGCGCTTGAGCCCACTCACGCTGATTGGTTGAGAAGGCATCTCCACAGCAGCTCCCCACTGCAGACGGCTGCCAAGACCACAGGGCAGCCAGGGGGTTGCCTCTGCATGCAGCCCCGCCACAAGATCGGTCAGTTCCCTTGCCGTAGCAGGTGCTGACACGTTGGCGGTTTCGGCGAAGAACGTGTTCACGTCACGATGGTGCGATGAAGATTGTGGTCCTTGATGACGACCCCACCGGCTCCCAGACCGTGCATGGGTGTCTGCTGCTGTTGCGCTGGGATGTTGATGTGCTGCGAAAAGGGTTGCGCCACCCTTCGCCACTGTTGTTTATTTTGGCGAATACGCGTGCGCTAGCGCCTGATCAGGCGGCATTCCGCAATCGCGAGATTTGTTCTGCTTTGCGGCAAGCATTGGCTGCTGAAGGCATGACACCAACTGACGTTGTTTTGGTCAGTCGCGGCGATTCCACCCTGCGCGGCCATGGCGTTTTGGAGCCTGAAGTCATTGCTGAAGAGCTCGGCCCCTTCGATGCGACGCTGCATGTGCCTGCTTTCCTCGAAGGCGGGCGCACCACGGTCAACGGGGTGCATTTGCTTGATGGCAAGCCGGTGCATGCCACTGCTTTTGGCCAAGATCGCTTGTTTGGCTACAGCACCAGTGATCTTGCTGCCTGGTTAGAGGAGAAAAGTGGCGGGCAGATCCAATCTCAAGCCGTGCAACGGCTTTCCCTAGCCCAGCTTGATGCGGCTGTTGAAGATCAAGCTGCTGAGCAGCAAGGCGATGCTGGCAGCAAGGTATTGCGAGGTTGGTTGGCCAGTCTTGATGGCAATCAGCCTGTTGTGGTTGATGCGGAGCGTGCTGAGCAATTAGGGGCCTTGGCTGAAGCGGTGCGGCAGTTGGTAGGTCAAAAGCGATTTCTCTTTCGCTCTGCTGCGAGCCTTCTCAAGGCTCTGGCAGAGATTGGCCCTCAACCGCTTAGCTCGGCTGGCTTGGCAGGCTTGCGACGGTTCGATCGCGCAGGTCAACCATTGCCAGAGTCTGAGTCATCGCCATCGCCATCGCCAGAGTCTGAGTCTGAGCGGCTGCCTGGGTTGGTGATGGTTGGTTCTCACGTTCCTCTGGCTGATGCTCAGTTGGCATGCTTGCTCGAGGCGCCAGAGTGCATTGGGGTGGAATTACCAGTTCCCCGCTTGGCGACGATCCTGCTGCCGGGCTCGTCAGATGGGCGATTGG
>CATBLW010000205.1 GCA_949486985.1 Prochlorococcus marinus str. MIT 9215 | reverse complement strand
GGCGAGAGATCAAATCACCCGTGCCTGCCTTGAAATTGATTGAGCAGGGTTGGCAGTCTGGGCCTGCTCTAGGGGCTGAATTGCAACGGCTCAGGCTTGAGGAGATTGATCGAGAGGCGCAGCTGAAATAACCGGGTTTAGGTGGTGGCTTGGGTGGGGATTGTTGGTGCCCCTATTTGCATGAAGTAGTCCGTTGACTTGAGAAAATAGTTGAACATCATGCTGTCATCTCGCGAGCACTTCCCTGCTTGATTTTGCGATTGTTGGTGGCATCCTTTTGGTCAATTTAGGTGCGTTGGTGAAGATTTTTTGTGCCGCATGGCTTCTGTTTTTGTCGCTATACGTTGATGCAGGCAGCGGCCTGCGAAAATCTATTGTCGTCTTCTTTGTATGCTGATCAAGCTTGCAGAAGATGGGTGATATTTTCGTGAATAGCCTGATCAGCAACAGGTGAATATCCTTTTAGATCACTGCTCGCGCATTGGATCTCAGGACAGTGTTCCTCAAGAGGCTTGATTTAAAAGTTGACCCCTGAATATTCACTGACATCAACAATCAACAATCCCGACCCTATGCCAAGGGCCATTGGTTGCGAGCTCGGAGGCGATTCTGCTCGAGCAGGCAATCAGTAAAGGACCGCAAGTTTGTGGATCAACGATCAATTCCAAAAGTCCTCGATGCTCTGCACTTCCTGGGACAACATCTTTGAATTTCAGTTCGATTGGGGCCTTGCCGTTGGCACCGGGATCGAGCCATTGCCAGGCTCTTCGATTTTCAGGAGCGAGCGTGCTGGCAAAACCAGTTTCTAGGAGTTGCCTCGCTCCTGCTAGATGAGGAATAGCTTCCACGTCGATTGTGAGACGCAGCGGTGTGAGCCCAAGGTCTTGTTGATGGGTGTTGCTAGCGCTGAGCATTTCGCTCAGATGGCCAAGTAGTCCAAAGCCGGTGATATCAGTGCAGGCATGAATGGGGCTAGATGGCTCACCTTTCTTGCCAAGAGCCCGTAGGGGTGTGAGCAATGGAGCCTGACTGGTGGCCATTTGTTCCAGGGCGGCGTCAAGATCCTGTGGCTGGGTTTTGCCTTCCATGGCCGCGGCAAACAGCACACCGCTGCCGATTGCCCTGCTCATGAGAAGAACATCTCCTGCTTGGAGGCCGCTCTTTTGCCAATGAGGCTGATCCATCGGCAAGCTGCCATTCACGCAAAGGGTGACTTGCACTCCAAGACTGCTTGGTTTTGGAGCAAGGTTTCGCGCTTCAAGGGTGTGCCCACCAATCAAGGCAGCGCCCTGCGGTTTTAGGGCTGATTGGATGCCATCCAGGGTTTGTGCCAATAACTCCTGCTGATGGTGAGCGGGCACTGCTGGCAGCGTGATGACTGCTTGAGCGGAGATCACATCGGCACCACTAGCCCAGAGGTCGGAACAGGCATGCATGGTGGTGAGGCGCCCATTCAGCCAGGGGTCGCTGATTAGGGCTGGGAAGCCATCGACGCTTTGCAACAAGCTTTGGCCATTCGCTGTTGTGGTGATGAAGGCTGCGTCTTCAGCGTGGCCATTGGCGGCCTTGAGGCCTGCTTGTTGAAGAGCAAGATTGAGGGATTGGGCCCCAAGTTTGGCGGCACAGCCTCGGCAAGCGATCAAGGTGGCGTTGCCATCTTCAACAACACGATCCATTGTTGAAAGCTTTTTAAATAGCGCCATGAAACGCCGATCAATGATTTGTTTCCAGTTCCAGAGCCAGGGGTGGGGGCCGACAATCAGGTTGCGCCAAACGGCCCAGGCCGTGGACATTTCGCCTGAGGTCTGACCGCCTATCAAGTGAAGTGCGTGACGTTGTGGTCGCCAGGCCCGGGTGGGGAGATTGCGGCTGCATCGCTCCAGGTTCTCGGCCAGCGGTTTCGCAGCTTTTACGGCCCAAACACCTGAAGGGGGACGCGGCGCTGTTTTGATCACACCGCAGTCGCCGACGGCGAACAGGTCGGGATGGCCGATGACCTGGAGTGTGTCTTTGGTCATGACACGACCGACACGGTCGACAGGAAGGTCACTGGCAGCAAGCCAGGCTGGTGCTTGGCTCCCCGTGCAGAGCAGGCAGGGCCCGACGAGCTGCAATCCGGTTGGGATCAGTTTGACCTTGTTGGCTCTGAGAGCTTTCCTTAGGGCTTGGTCTGGCTGACCTGGATTGGCTTGCAGTTGCAGCTGTCGTTGGGGCCAGCGACGGCGAAGGGCGAGAGCGACTTCCACCCCAGCCAGGCCAGCTCCGATCACGGTGAATGGTGCGGGATTAGCAAGAACAGCCTGGCTGTCTTGTTGCTCGAGCCAAGCGAGAGACGCTTCTAGGGGTTTGATGGCGATCGACTGCTCGACCTCTTTGGTTTGAAGATCGCTGGTTGTTGTGATGCTTTCTGATCCCACATTGAGGCTGAGTCGTTCGAATTTGATCGGAGGGCGCCCAGCAACACGCAGTAGATGTTGACTGGCATCCACACCTGTGATGTCTGCGATGACGAGCCCTACGCCTGCCTGGTCAGTCAGGCGGCGCAGGTCGATCGTGATGTCGTTTTGGGTGTAATGACCGGCAAGCAGGCCAGGCACCATGCCTGAATAAAGGGCTGTGCTCTGCCGATTGATCAGGGTGATTGGGCCTGGAGGTCGGAGCTTTGGATGCATGGCCCAGCGTCGTAAGACAAGGGCATGGCTATGGCCACCGCCGGCAAGGACAAGTTGCTCAGCCGTCATGGCTGCGTGGGCATGCTCTCAGCAGATGTATCCAAAAGTTCGTCACTG
>CATBLW010000204.1 GCA_949486985.1 Prochlorococcus marinus str. MIT 9215 | reverse complement strand
CTCGCGACAGCCGCCGAGGCCACATCGCCAGAGCCGCCTTGGAGGGGATTGCTCTATCGGTAGCCACGCTCGTGACATTGGCCGAAAAAGCCATGGGGAAGAGCCTTGGCGAACTCGCCGTTGATGGCGGCGCTGCTGCCTCCAATCCCCTGCTGCAAGCCCAAGCCAACAGCACAGGCCTAACGGTGCGACGTCCCGCGACCCTGGAAAGCACGGCAAGAGGCGTCGCCCTGATGGCTGGGATGCAGTCTGGACTGATCAAAAACATCAACGAGCTTGTCCCTCAAAGGCATGAAGGGGCGGAATTATTTATGCCTAAAATGGAATCTTCAGCCCGCGAACGCTGGAGATCTCGCTGGGATAACGCCGTAACGAGGAGCCTGAACTGGGGTGATTAATCACAAGGTCGACCTATTGGTCATCGGCGCTGGAGCTAGCGGTGCCTGTGTCGCTTATGAAGCAACGCGACGAGGCCTGAGCGTCGCTCTTCTCGATGCTGGCGACATCGGCGGTGCCACCAGCTGCCGTAGCAGCAAAATGTTGCATGGAGGCGTTCGCTACTTAGAGCTTGCCTTCAAAACCTTTGATCAGGCTCAACTCAGTCTCGTGCGAGAGGCGTTATTGGAGAGAGGGCACTGGTTAGAACAAGCACCCTTCCTCGCCCGCCGCCTCGAACTTGCCCTGCCAACAGAAAGTTGTTTCGGCAAGGCCTACTACCGAATTGGTCTAGGCGTTTACGACGCCCTATCCGGGCGACGCAGCATTGGCAGTAGCCGCTTCCTCTCGAAGCAAGATCTGAACAAAGCATTACCCCTCTTGCGCGAAGGCCTCAATGGTGGGGTGGCTTACAAGGATGGACAGTTCAATGACGCCCGTCTCAACCTGTTATTAGCGCTGACAGCTGAACGCGCTGGGGCGGTGGTGCGCAACCGCTGCAGGGTTGTTTCACTGGAACGTCAAGAGAATGGCAACCTCAGTGGTGCCATCAGCAAAGACTCAAAAGGACTGGAGGAACGCTGGTCAGCGGCTGCCGTTGTCAATGCCACCGGAATCCAAGCCGACAGCATTCGCCAAATGGCTGATCAGAGCGTTGCAGCTCGCATGCTCACCAGCCGCGGCATCCATGTGGTGCTTGAAGCCAATCTCTGCCCAGAGGGCATCGGCCTACTCCTGCCCGCCACAGACGATGGTCGGGTGTTGTTCCTGCTGCCATTTTTCGGCCGCACGCTTGTCGGCACCACCGACACGCCCTGCGAACTCAACAAAGCATTTGCACCCTCCAAACAGGAGCAGGATTATCTGATCGATTACGTCAAACGCTGGTTCCCTGAGCTTGGTCAACCCGTGGTCAAAAGTTGTTGGGCTGGCGGCCGGCCACTGCTGAAACCTGCCAATGAATCGGTCAACAGCAGTCGAGTGGTTCGCGAGCACGAGGTTGAAACTCTCGATTGCGGATTGGTGAGCGTGATGGGAGGAAAATGGACAACCTGCAGAACCATGGCACTGGACACCCTGAAAGCCGTGGAAAACGTTCTGGAGCAGCCCCTATCAACGCCAAAAACGCTTCCACTAATCGGAGCAGATCAAGACCCAACCGCAACCAGCGGATTGCTTCGCAAACAAAAAATGGAACTGCAACAGCTACTTCCAGATACGCCCTTAAGAGATCGCCAGATCGACCATCTTCAAGCCAGTTATGGCCTGGAGGCGG
>CATBLW010000203.1 GCA_949486985.1 Prochlorococcus marinus str. MIT 9215 | reverse complement strand
TGACCACGGCAGGCCTCACAACGACCTCCTTTAACATTAAAACTAAATTGGCCTACCAAATAACCTCTCGCCTTTGCTTCTACAGAAGCTGGAAATACCTGGCGAATTGGATCGAATGCACCAGTGTATGTAGCAGGATTGGAACGTGGGGTTCGCCCGATAGGAGACTGGTCAATAACAATAACCTTATCAATCGACTTGACCCCCCTTAATTCACCCAATCCCTTGGGAAATGGAACCTTCAGGCCCAAACTATGATCCAAAGCAGGATGCAAAAGTTCGTTAACCAAAGTACTCTTGCCACTACCACTTACACCTGTCACGGCAACTAGGCGGCCAAGGGGGAATTCCACAGTAAGATTCTTGAGATTATTACGGTCACAATCTATTAACTGGAGTTTACGAGTTCCTTCCGTTCGACGTTGATTAGGAGTTGGAATCGATCGGCGGCGACTTAAATAAGCACCTGTCAAAGAATCTTCAACAGCAAGTAAATTCTCTACAGATCCTTCGGCCACAATGTGGCCGCCATGCACTCCTGCACCAGGACCGATATCAACAAGGTGGTCAGCAGCTCGAATCGTTTCCTCATCATGTTCAACAACAACCAACGTATTGCCAAGATCTCTTAACCGCTTAAGTGTGGCTAATAATCGATCATTATCACGTTGATGCAAGCCAATACTAGGTTCATCAAGAACATAAAGAACTCCTGTAAGCCCAGCTCCTATTTGTGTTGCTAAGCGGATTCTCTGAGCCTCTCCGCCAGACAATGTCATAGCAGGTCGATCCAGGCTCAAATAATCAAGGCCAACATCCAGAAGAAACTTAAGCCTCATCCGAATCTCCCTCAAAACAAGGGCACCAATCTGTATCTGACGAGAATTAAGTAACGGCTCAGAGCCCTCAGCGACTCCAACACCCATCAACTTCTCAATCCGATCCAAAGTTTCACTAACGCTTATCGTGGTCAGTTCAGTGATTCGGTAGGGACCAACCCGCACAGCCAAAGCTTCAGGTCGCAAACGCTTGCCCGCACAGCTTGAACAAGGCACAAGCTCAAGAAATTTTTCCAACTTTTGTCGGACAGATTCTCCACTTGCATCACTTACTTGACGCTCCAAAATAGGAAGAACTCCCTCAAATGGTCGTGTATAACCACTGCTCTTACGGTATCGACTATCAGCTTGAATCTGAATAGGTTCAAGACTCCCATTCAGCACAATATCTCGTTGTTCTTCGGTAAGTTCATTCCAGGGTGTTTTAATTTCAAACCCAAAAGCCTCACCTACAGAAAAAAGTAATGAGAAGTAATAGCTATTCTCTTTATCACTCCAAGGCGCTATAGCTGCATAAACTGGGAGGGAAGGGTCAGGAACAACTCGTTCAGGAGTGAACTTTCGTAGATGACCAATTCCATGACAATCAGTGCAAGCACCGTAAGGACTATTAAAGGAAAATAATCTTGGCGAAAGCTCCTCAATCACAGCACCATGTACTGGGCAAGCGAAGTTTTCGGAATACAGGCGTTCGCGTTCAACGCCATCAGGCAAATCTTCATTTGCCTTGGGAACAACTTCCACCAAAGCGAGTCCATCACCACGCTTTAATGCAGTGCGAAGAGAATCAGTTAATCGTTCTTGTATGCCCTCACGAGCAACCAAACGATCAACAACAACCTCAATGCTATGAAGTTGATTCTTATCGAGTTCAATATTATCAGCAAGCTCTCTAACCTCTGCATCTATTCGGACTCTGGCAAAACCCTCAGTTGCAAGTCCACTTAATAATTTTGTATGCGTTCCTTTCTTACCTCGCACCACAGGAGCCAACAATTGATAACGCGTGCCATCCGGCAAGGTAAGAATCTGATCAACCATTTCATCAATGGTTTGTGGCCTAATTGAGCGATCACACTGTGGACAATGAGGCTCTCCAGCACGTCCAAATAGGAGTCGCAAATAATCCTGAATTTCTGTAACTGTACCTACAGTCGATCGTGGATTATGACTCGTTGACTTTTGATCAATTGAAATTGCTGGTGATAATCCCTCAATAGCATCAACATCTGGCTTATCAACCTGACCCAAAAACTGACGTGCATAAGCTGAGAGGCTCTCGACATAGCGTCGTTGGCCTTCAGCAAAGATCGTGTCAAAAGCCAGAGAGCTCTTGCCACTTCCACTCACACCAGTGAAAACGACTAATTGATTACGAGGCAGCGTGATATCAACATTCTTGAGATTGTGCTGACGAGCGCCTCTCACCCGTATGACATCCTCCAGAGACTCGCCGGTGAAATTCGAAGAAGCTTTGTTGTTTCCCTTCGAGGCAGGCCGCCCCATGCGCATCATTCCGTAGCCAGTAATTCTACGGAGATCACCGCATAATTAGGCAGCAGGCTGGACCAGCAAGCTGGCCGCATAAGCTCTCGCCTCTGCCAAATCGCCACCTGCAAGCTCCGCAAGTTCCTGTTCACGGGCCTGAGTGTCCCGCAGTTGGGACACTCGCGAATGCGTGACACCTTGCTCAACAGACTTACTGACACGGAAATGTTGATCAGCAGCAGCAGCCACCAAGGGCTGATGCGTGACACAAAAAACCTGGCGATGCTGAGATAGCTGCT
This sequence comes from Prochlorococcus marinus str. MIT 9215, assembly GCA_949486985.1. GTDB lineage: Bacteria > Cyanobacteriota > Cyanobacteriia > PCC-6307 > Cyanobiaceae > MIT-9215. Next base: position 3,389 of record CATBLW010000203.1, on the reverse strand, counting down.
TCAACAAACTGGCCATCTCGCCACTGACACGTCCACTCACTCCGGAATCAATCTCGTCAAACAACAACGTGCTGGAGCCATCAACGGCGGAGAGCGTTGTTTTTAAAGCCAGTAAAAAACGAGACATCTCGCCACCAGAAGCCACTTCAGCAAGAGGGGCCAAAGGTTGTCCAGGATTGGCAGAAAAAAGAAATCGCACCCCATCAGCACCGTGCTCACTTGGCGCTACTGCATCAAGCTGAACCTCAAAGCGAACGTTCGCCAAACCCATCGGTCGCAAAATCATCATCAACGTCTGCTCAAGCTGACGCGCAACAACTTGACGCGCAGCTGTTAGCTCCTGATTGATCTGATCACGATCAAGGCGAGCATTTTGCTCATTATTTTGCAACTGCTCAATGAGAGCATCAGTTCCACCAGTATTAAGCAGGCCTCGCAGTTGATCGCGACGCGTCAATAACTGCGAAAGATCCATCCCATGACGTCGCTGAAGAGTCTTTAAAACTGCGATCCGGTCCTGCAAAACAGCAAGGCGTTCAGGATCGCTCTCCAACAGCTCGCCATAACGTTCAAACGAACGAATCAAATCTTGTAATCCTGCCTCCAAATCAAGGCACTGATCTTTTTGAGACAAAAGGGACGGATCAAGCTGAACCATCTGCTGAAGCTCATGGGCACAGGCGGCGAGCTGATCCACAACGGATGGAGCCTGATCAGATCCCAGCTGCAAAGAACCAAGCAGCACACCAAGGCCTTCCTGGAGCCTCACACCATGAACAAGCCGATCCTGCTCCTGCTGCAAAGCTTGGTCTTCTAAAGGATCATCCAAGTCAGCCAGTTCAAGTTGTTCCAAAAAAAGTTGCTGATCTTGTCGCTCAATTTCCAATCGCTCCAAATCTGATTGCGCTTTTTCTAGTTCCTTAAAGGCTTGATGCCATTGCCCCCAAACCTGTTGAGAGCGCACAAGCAAAGCTGATAAAGCATCCCCACCCAAACGATCCAACCAACGTCGTTGCTGACCTGGTCGTCCAAGTTGCTGAGTCTGTCCTTGAACAGTGAGGTCAATTAACAGCGGCCTTAGTGACAAAACCTGCTGACGATTAACAACCACACCATTCAGACGCGTACGGCTACTAATTCGATCATCCATACGTCTCCAATCCTTACTAAGCAAAAGTTCTGATTCTTCACTCTCAAACTGATGATCCTGCAACCAACTCTCAACAATTGGCGTCAAAGAAAAACTTGCTTCTATACGTCCACGGTTGGCATCAGCTCTCAATAAACGCGATCCAACGGTGCTTTGACTTCCACCAAAGAGAACATCTAAAGCATCCAGAAGTATCGATTTGCCAGCTCCTGTCTCACCAGTGAGGACTGTGAAGCCCTGATCAAAATTGAGCTCCAGACTGTCGATCAGAGCAATATTCTCAAGTCGCAAGCCTGTTAACACAACATCCCCGCATGATCGGCCCGACCGTAGCGGCAGTCAGGGTCGTTTAGAAGGGGTTAGGCCTTTACCCGACTCAGCATGGAGCAAGAACTCGGGGATTTCATCGAAGCCGCTGGGCTGCTGAAATACGATCCAGCTGCGATCACAAGGATCTACGCCGGTCACCCACAACGATTATTACGGCGTCTGTGGCAAACATTGATCCCGATCGGACTTTTTTTGCTTGGAGTAGGCGGGGACAAACTTTTAGGACGCTTAAAAAATCCAATACATGCCCGTGCCAGAGCCTCTGAATTCGCCGAACTTTTAGTGGAACTTGGTCCTGCTTTCATCAAAGCAGGACAAGCCCTCTCAACGCGGCCTGACATCGTGCCACCTGTGCTGCTCGAAGAGCTCTCTCAACTCCAAGACCAATTGCCTGGTTTTGATAGTGAGTTGGCGATGGCATGCATCGAAGACGATCTAGAAGCACCAATTGAGGACATCTACGAAGAACTTGAGCGCGAACCAATTTCAGCAGCTTCCCTCGGGCAAGTTCACCGTGGTGTTTTAAAAGGTGGCCAAAAAGTAGCTGTCAAAGTTCAGAGGCCAGGACTAAGGGAACAAATCACATTGGATCTATACATGGTGCGAAATATTGCTGGCTGGCTAAACAATAACGTCAAGTTAATACGCAGTGATCTCGTTGCTCTAATTGATGAGCTAGGCCGAAGAGTTTTTGAAGAGATGGACTACCTAAACGAAGCTGAAAATGCTGAGCGATTCAAAGCATTGCATCAAAATAATCATCGGATCGCAGTGCCGGAAATCTTCAGAGAAGCAACCAGTCGCAGAGTCCTAACGATGGAATGGATTGATGGCGTTAAATTAACAAACCTTGAAGCCGTAAAAGCATTAGGAATTGATCCTAACGAGATGGTTGATGTTGGCGTCAATTGCAGCTTGCAACAATTGCTAGAGCATGGGTTTTTCCATGCAGATCCACACCCTGGCAACTTGCTTGCGCTTGCAGATGGTCGCCTTTGCTATCTCGATTTCGGCATGATGAGTGAGGTCAGTCGCGAATCACGCACTGGATTGATAGAAGCTGTTGTTCACCTCGTTAACCGCAGCTTTAGCAAGCTTTCTGTTGACTTTGTAAAGCTTGGTTTCTTAGCAGAAGATGTCAACCTAGAGCCAATCGTTCCTGCATTTGAAAATGTTTTTGGACAAGCTCTAGAAATGGGTGTAAGTCGATTGGATTTCAAAAGCGTAACCGATGACCTATCAGGTGTAATGTACAAATTTCCGTTTCGAGTACCTCCCTACTACGCATTAATCATACGTTCACTAATAACTCTTGAAGGGATTGCACTAAGCGTTGACTCCAATTTCAAAATTCTTGGCGCAGCGTATCCCTATTTTGCCAGGCGACTAATGGAAGATCCCGATCCTCAATTAAGAAATAGTCTCAAAGAAATGCTATTTGATGGCGAAGCTTTTCGTTGGGCAAGGCTAGAAAATCTCGTTTCAAGTGCAGCAAGCCAAGCTGAATTAGATTTAAACAGTTTGCTTGATCAAGTCTTGGACTTTCTTTTCTCGGCAAACGGAGGTCTACTACGCGATCAACTCGTTGATGCGTTGGTCAGCCGTCTAGACGCTTTTAGCTGGCAAGCGGTTCAACGATTAAGTAGGAACCTGCCCAAATCGATACAACCTCAGTTCATCATCAATGCCTCCATCAATCAAAACGATGAACAAACAAGCCTTCTAGACCTAGAGCCCATAAGAGAACTCATCTCTGTGTTAAACAACCTTCCAGGCTTTTCACCAGAATTATTGTTGAGTCGAATGCCACGAGTGTTGAGAGAGCCTGATGCTCGTAGAATGGGAATGCAAGTAGCGCAGGGGCTAGCCGAGCGAGGGGTTGTTCGCCTTGTAAAAGTAGCTGCCGGCG
>CATBLW010000202.1 GCA_949486985.1 Prochlorococcus marinus str. MIT 9215 | reverse complement strand
TTTGATCGAGATGGTCTTGTATTGCCCAATCCTCAGATTTAACAAGCCATTGCATCATGCTGATTGTTTAATCGATCTTCAGGGATTTAGCTTTTAACAATCGAATGCAAATCTCTCGGATTTTGTTTGGCCATGCACATGTTGGGTTTTCCTCGGCTGGATAGGTGCACGGGGGAATTGGCCAGATCGTTCTCTGAATAATCAACTTGAACAGAAGATTGCTCTGTTTAATGAAGAGAATTCTTTAGGCGTAATCCATCTCTGGCTTGTTAATGGTTTCCATGCTTTTGGTGCTGATTAGAAGCGCAATATCCCTTTGGCCAATGAGATTCAAGCTTGCTGGCAGGTTGAGAGGCAAGTTGAGCTCTTCTTGCTGGCGACCGTAGGGCTGTTGAATCAAGCTCAAAAAATACTTTTTTGATCGATGGAGACGCCTCCCTCTTGAGTAAGCTCAAGCCTTGCTCCGCCCTGTATTTGCGCCCGGATGGCCAAGCTTTACTACGACACCGATGCCGATCTCGGTCTGCTAGATGGCAAGACCGTCGCCATCATTGGTTATGGCTCTCAGGGCCATGCACACGCTCTCAATCTCAAAGACAGCGGCGTGAATGTGGTGGTGGGCCTTTATGAAGGCAGCCGCTCCGCTGATAAGGCTCGTGCCGATGGACTGGAAGTTCTCAGCGTTGCCGATGCCGCCGCCAAAGCGGACTGGATCATGGTGTTGCTACCTGATGAGTTCCAAAAGGACGTTTATGCCAAGGAGATTGCTCCTCATTTGAGCTCGGGCAAGGTCTTGAGCTTCGCCCACGGTTTCAACATTCGCTTCGGGCTGATCCAGCCTCCTGCTGATGTTGACGTGGTGATGATTGCGCCTAAAGGGCCTGGCCATACCGTGCGCTGGGAATATCAAAACGGCCAAGGCGTACCAGCATTATTTGCTATTGAGCAGGATGCTTCCGGCAACGCTCGCTCCTTGGCCATGGCCTATGCCAAGGGCATCGGTGGCACCCGAGCAGGGATCCTTGAGACCAACTTCAAAGAAGAAACCGAAACTGACTTGTTCGGTGAACAGGCTGTGCTCTGCGGCGGCCTCTCAGAACTCGTTAAGGCAGGTTTTGAAACCCTTGTTGAAGCTGGTTATCAGCCAGAACTGGCCTATTTCGAGTGTCTCCACGAGGTGAAGTTGATCGTGGATCTGATGGTCAAGGGTGGCCTGACGGCGATGCGTGATTCGATCTCCAATACAGCCGAATACGGCGACTACGTCAGCGGGCCACGCCTGATCAACGCTGAAACCAAAGCGGAGATGAAACGCATCCTTACCGATATTCAAGATGGCACGTTCGCTAAAAACTTTGTCGCTGAATGTGAATCTGGCAAGCCGGAGATGAAGCGGATTCGTGATCGCGATGCTGCTCATCCGATTGAGAAGGTCGGCACTGGGCTGCGCGCCATGTTCAGCTGGTTGAAGGCAGCCTGACGCTTGCCGTTCTATTGGTGATTACGGCAGCAGGCCTTGACCTGCTGCTCGGTGATCCCCGCTGTTTCCCCCATCCCGTTGTGGTGATGGGCCAGCTGATCAAAGCCTTGCGTCAGTGGGTCGAGGCTTGGGCAGGTGATCGACATTGGGCGCTTCAGCTTGGTGGTGGGCTGATCACCGCCATCCTGGTTTTAGGCAGTGGCTGGATCGGTTGGCTGGTCGAACGTCTTGTCATGCCGGGCTCACCCTTGCCTTGGTGGCTTGGTTATGGAGTGGTGGTGGTAGCACTGGCCAGCTCGCTAGCCGCCCGCAGCTTGAGAGCGAGTGTCATTGCTGTGCTTCAGGCCTTGCCTAAAGAGAGAGGCCATGACCTGAGCGCTGCGAAGAAAAAACTCAGTTGGATTGTGGGCCGAGATGTTCAGCTATTGGATGCTGACGGCATCCTGCGGGCCGCCGCGGAAACCGCCAGTGAAAATGCCGTTGATGGCATCTTCGCTCCACTTTTTTGGATGTTCATCGGAGCGCTTGTTTGGCAAGTCTCTCCTGCTCTGCCAGG
>CATBLW010000201.1 GCA_949486985.1 Prochlorococcus marinus str. MIT 9215 | reverse complement strand
AATACTTCGTTTAACTGTAATGATTGATTGAGGTGATTTACGCCATGTATTTGCACTGTCAGCTTTGATAGCTGTCTTTTTATCGCTGATTCATTCATGAAAAGACTGACATTTCTGAGTTTAGCGGCATGGATAGCTTTTGGATTTTCATGTTTTTACTGGATTCAGATATACCTTGCAGGATCCATCTGGTGGGTCTTTTTGGGGTTGCTTCTGCTTGTGACATTACTCTCAATGACACTGGGTTCGACATCAGTTAGAAATATGTTCTCTCTACCTGGTCTGGTATTTCCAGCATCTGGCGTGGTTAGGATTCTCTCAGCAAGTGGCTATTTTTTGTCTTCAATGGCCGGTCTGATCAAAGCACTGTCATTACTAGGCTTGAGAGATAACAGCTTTTTAATTATCCCTGTGCTTGCCATCGCTTTTGTTTTTGCTGGAGTTGCTGTTGATGTTTTTCAAATTACAGATTGATCCAAGCTTCCTCCCATTCGCTGAGCGTCAGCTTCTGTTGAAAACACTCCAGAGCATGGCATGAGTGCCATTGGCTGACGTGCTTTTGAACGATCAATGCTTTTTGAGATTATCTCTATTGCCACAGCTCTTTGATTGGGTTGAGTATGAGGGTCCCCATGGTGTTGCTTTTGATGGCAGGATTTGGCTTGTCTTATCCAGTCGGAATGAAGTCGATAAGAAGCCGAACAAGTGGTTTAAGTAGCTGGAATTCTTCTTCAGGCTATGGACTTCAGCAAAAAGTGAGTCATAGTGATATTTATTGCCGGAATCAAATGAATTTCTCACTTCCCGGCCTTTCCTCCTGGACCTTTAGGCTCGTCATCATTGGCCAAAAAGTTGTTCTAGAGGCATTCTCAGATGATAATTGCTTTAGCACTGTGATAACTCCTCAAACCTGCCGTGTTCGTACTGGATATTCCTTGGTTGATCGACCTCAATGCGCTTTGGTGAATGGCTACCGTTAAAATTCTCTGATCATCCTCACGGCCAAACGTTATTTGAGAACACTTGAGTTTTCTGTTATTCATTTTGGACTCTTTCTTGATGGCTCTTTTTAGTGGATAGCTATTTAGAACCTATTGATTCATTGCCTGATCAGCCACTGCTGTTACGAACCGATGCCTGATGTTAACCCTGATCAACCTATCTTAATATTAGGAGGTTTCTTGATTACGGAGGAGGCTTACACTCCTCTTGCTTCTTGGCTACAAACAAATCATGGACTTACAGTAAAAGTTGTACCATCAAGCAAAATTGATTGGTTCCTCACCAGCTGGAGGTTTGGTTGGAAAAGGCTTTTGGATCGTGTTGATCGAATTGTTCATGAGTTAAAAGCACAATCACCGACTGGCAAGGTAACACTCATCGGGCATAGTTCTGGAGGAGTGATGTTGAGACTTTATCTAGGTGATAAATCCTTCGCAGGACGTATTTATTCGGGTTATCGTCATGTCAATCGTTTGGTAATGTTGGGCAGTCCAAATCAGGCGGTTCGTGCCACTGCTCTGAGGGCATTAGTTGATCGCCTTTATCCTGGCTGCACCTTTTCTGATTATGTTGATTACGTATCTGTTGCCGGCATCCTAGATCCAAATGGCGAAGACGCTAGCTGGTTTTCTCGTAATAGCTTTCAAATCTCATACGAAAAGATTATGTGTGATGCCGATGCTTTAGGTGATGGCCTTGTGCCTTTGGATTCGGCAATTCTTCTTAATTCAAAACGTTTTGTACTTGAGAATACAGCTCATGCTGGTCTTTTTGGTCGTTATTGGTATGGGTCGCCAGCCTGCATTGAAAAATGGTGGCCTCTGGTCGTACAAGCCAATTAACCATTGCCAAGTAGAACCAATATTCTTTTGGTGATCGCTATTAGCTTATTTAGGATTTTATTCAAACTTAGTTCTAAATTAAAAAATGGCTGTAAGTAGCAGACTTACAGCCATTAAAAATCAGTTT
>CATBLW010000200.1 GCA_949486985.1 Prochlorococcus marinus str. MIT 9215 | reverse complement strand
TCTATTTATACAGAACTCTACTAAAGAACAATTACGTAGTAACAGAAAGAAGATTTCGTATCAACGAACACTGCATTTTTGTAGCGCAATGAGCAATTTAGGTTCGAAACCAGCTCTCTATGGATTTTTTGCATAACGAGCTCGGATTTGTGAAGCACTGCTCTTCAATGCCCATGACAACTGCAACAACTGCTCAGCATCCGCCGTCGAAACGACGCAAGCGGCTTCAGGACGCAAGCCTTCTTGAAGGGCCCATGCTCCTCTTGAAGAGCGTGCGCGGATTCAGCTCCAATCAGTCAATAACTTGGTTGGCCTGTGTTCCCTTCGCCCTGTTCGGCTTGGGAGTGTTCAACCTTTCAGCCCATGCAGCTGATCTTCCTGAACTAACCCCAGGATTCCTAGCCAACAACCTCTGGCTGCTGATCGCTGCAGTCCTGGTGATCTTCATGAACGCCGGCTTCGCCATGGTGGAAGCAGGGATGTGTCGTCAGAAAAATGCTGTCAACATCCTGGCCAAAAACCTGTTTGTCTTCACCCTGGCAGTGACGGCTTACTGGTTTATTGGGTTCCAGATCATGTACAAAGCCGACTGGGTGATCCCAGGTGTTTTGAAATTCGGCGGCCTGTTTTTTGATCCAGCTGTCACCGCTGACGACGTGATTAATGCAAAGTTGGTCCCTAGCGCTGATTTCCTCTTTCAAGCTGCTTTTGCAGGAACAGCAGCCACAATTGTTTCTGGATTAGTGGCTGAGAGAATCAAGTTTGGCGAATTCGTTGTTTTTTCGCTAATCCTCACCGCATTCATCTACCCAATTGCTGGCTCCTGGCAATGGAACTTTCCAGAGCTGGATGATGCTGGGGTTCTTATCGGAGACGCAGGTGGGTGGTTAGCGCAAAAAGGCTTCATTGATTTCGCAGGCTCAACCTTGGTTCACTCCGTAGGAGCATGGGCTGGCCTAGTGGGAGCCATCGCGCTTGGGCCCCGTCTGGGCAAGTTTGTCGGTGACAAGTCTCAGGCCCTACCTGGCCACAACATGGCGATCGCGACGCTTGGCGCGCTGATCCTCTGGATCGGTTGGTATGGCTTCAACGCCGGCTCCGTGCTGGCGATGGATCAAACAGTGCCCTACGTAGCAGTCACCACAACACTGGCAGCCGCAGGTGGCGCCATCGGTGCAACGATCATTTCGACTGTCTTGTGTGGCAAGCCTGATCTAACAATGATCATCAACGGCATCCTTGCCGGATTGGTCAGCATCACCGCTGGCTGCGACGGTGTCGCCATGTGGGCAGCCTGGCTAATCGGCCTCATCGGCGGAGCAATCGTGGTTTTCTCGGTGGCATTCATCGATGGCCTCAAGATTGACGACCCCGTTGGCGCCTTCTCTGTGCACGGCACCTGCGGTGTGTGGGGAACCCTGGCAGTAGGGCTGTTCAACATTAAGCACGGCCTTTTTACTGGTCACGGTTTCAGCCAACTTGGCGTGCAAGCACTCGGCTGCATTGCTTATGCAGTGTTCGTCGTGGTGACCTGTTGGATCACCTGGAAGGTCATCGGTGCATGCTTCGGCGGCATCCGTGTGACGGAAGCGGAGGAGATCGAAGGCCTGGATATTGGTGAGCACGGCATGGAGGCCTATCCAGACTTCGCCTCAGCCGGCAACTAAAAAACTGATCCCAGAAGGGATCTCAGCAAGCCCGGCTTAAAGCCGGGCTTTTTTCATGCCAAGAGAGCTGATCTAGCCATAGAGTCATAGAACTGCTGCAACCGAGATGGATACCCAAGCCTTCAAGCGCTCTCTCCACCATTCCAAGCGCTACAACCGCAGGGGCTTTGGTCGTGCAAAAGACAAGGCAGGCATTCTGCAAGAGGCCTACCAAAGCAGCCTGATTGGCTCCATCCGCGACAACGGCTATCAGTTACAACACGGGCGATTGCAGGTGAAATTGGCGGAAGCCTTTGGCTTCTGCTGGGGCGTTGAACGTGCTGTGGCCATGGCTTACGAAACTCGCAAGCATTACCCCAATGAACGCATCTGGATTACCAATGAAATCATTCACAACCCCTCAGTGAATGATCACCTGCGCAGCATGGATGTGCTGTTTATCTCTGCTGAAGGAGGCGCAAAAGATTTCTCTTGCGTCAGTGATGGCGATGTTGTAATCCTGCCCGCCTTCGGTGCCACCGTTCAGGAAATGCAACTCCTCCACGAGCGTGGCTGTCACATCATTGACACCACGTGTCCATGGGTATCCAAGGTGTGGCACACCGTGGAGAAGCATAAAAAGCACGAATTCACTTCGATTATTCATGGCAAGGTCAAACACGAAGAGACCCTGGCCACAAGCTCCTTCGCAGGTACCTATCTCGTTGTCCTTGACCTAGAAGAAGCCACGCTTGTCTCCGATTACATCTTGAACCGCAGCAACCGTGAAGCCTTCATGCAACGGTTTGCCAATGCTTGCTCTCCTGGATTTGATCCCGACCAGGATCTTCAACGGCTTGGTGTCGCCAATCAAACCACCATGCTCAAAAGTGAAACCGAAGAGATCGGGCGTTTATTCGAACGCACCATGCTCTCCAAATACGGACCGGTAGATCTCAACGAGCACTTCCTTTCCTTCAACACCATCTGCGATGCCACTCAAGAAAGGCAACAGGCGATGTTCTCCCTCGTGGATGAGCCCCTAGATCTGCAAGTCGTGATTGGTGGTTTCAACTCCTCCAACACCACCCACCTTCAAGAAATTGCCATGAGCCGAGGCATCCGCTCTTTTCACATCGACACTCCAGAACGTATTGGCGATAACAACACCATTGAGCACAAACCCTTGGGTGAAGATTTGGTCATCGAAGAAGATTTTTTACCCGCAGGGAAGGTGAATGTAGGCATTACCTCCGGAGCCTCCACTCCAGACAGAATTGTTGAACATGTAATCCAGAAGCTAATAACACTCAGTTCCAACTAATTGGGCTAAAAACGACAGAAACAGTAACCCAATCTCCTAAGCTAGGAGCCTAAAAATCCTTGAAGGCAATGGACGAATTCAACACAGCCAAATCCCAAGGATCTGAAATCAAAACAACTGGCGAACAAAGCATGTCTCCAACACCCCAAAACGACAAACCTCAAGAACCTCTCAACCTGATTGCAGAGCTCTCAATCCTGGCGCTCCGCCTCTTAGTCAGCGTGTTGATGCTGCATCACGGCCTGGAAAAACTTCAAGATCCAGAAGGATTCTCAGAATTCGTCATCGGCAAATATTTTCCCTTCTTACCTGGCGATCCTCTCTTGTGGACCTATGCAGCGGCATTAACGCAGCTCATCTGCCCAGCAGGGCTCGTGCTTGGCATCCTGGCAAGACCATGCGCATTGGGCCTGATGTCAACAATGTTGTTTGCTATTCCATTCCATCTGATGGATACAGGACTGGAAGGGTTCCCTCTAGCAGTTGTCGAAAACCACAATTACGCCTTCGAGCTTTCGGCAATTTATGCTGCAATCTTCTTTTACTTCCTATGTGCTGGTCCAGGGAAATTCTCCTTGGCTTCGAAAAAATAAGTCAACAAAAGAACAACGAGCTGCACTTCAAACAAATATCTAGCCACACCAATCAAGCCATCAATGAGCTGGATCGCTTTGAATCAATGTAGAAAATGGCGCCGGCCTGTTAACACCATCGCCAGTCCAAGCTCATTACATGCAGCAATGGAATCTTTGTCGCGAATGCTGCCTCCTGGCTGGATAACCGCAGAGATGCCATGGCTTGCCGCTAAGCGAACCGTGTCGTCAAAAGGGAAAAATCCATCACTCGCCAACACAGCCCCTTTCGCCTTCTCGCCTGCTGCTTCAAAGGCCAATCGTGCCGAACCAACCCGATTCATCTGACCAGCCCCAATCCCCAAACTCTGCCCAGACGAAGCCACAACAATGGCGTTAGAGCGCACATGCCGTACGAGGCGCCAGGCGAACTGGAGATCTTCACGTTCTTGAGCTGATGGTGCACGTTCGCTGGCCACAGTCCAGCTAGCGGGATCAACCGATTGATCGTCTTGATCCTGCACCAACAACCCTCCAAGGATGCTGCGGCTGTGATCACGACCAGCCGCATCAATCACAGCTGTCGACAATTCCAATAGGCGCAGGTTTTTCTTGCCAGCAAGAATCTCACGTGCCTCAGGATCAAAGCCTGGAGCCACTACACATTCCAAAAACAAACTGGTCAGTTCTTGCGCAGCAGCAGCATTCACCTGAGCATTCAGCGCCACAATTCCACCGAAGGCACTCACGCGATCCCCATCAAGGGCCTTAGTCAGAGCCGCCGCCACACCATTGCTAACAGCAACACCACATGGATTGGTGTGCTTAATCACCACAGCAGCAGGCTGCAACGCAGGATTAGCTCCGTCACTGCCGTAACCAAATTCACGCACAGTGGCGAGGGCGGCCTCAAGATCGAGCAGGTTATTGGTGCTTAACTCCTTGCCCTGCAATTGAATAGCACCACCCCAACCCTGGTTTGGAGCGCTATACCAAGAGGCTTGCTGATGAGGGTTCTCGCCATATCGCAACGTTTGCTGCAACGGCAGAGCTTCCAGCCATGGGGAGCTTTCAACTGCCACTCGCCCCCCCATCCAACGGCTGATAGCGACGTCATAGGCGGCTGTGTGCTGAAAGGCTTCAAGGGCAAGCTGTCGGCGCAGGGAAGCATCCACACCACCAGCTCCAACATCGAAAGCCGCTAAGAATCTTTCGTACTGATCTGGGCTCGTCAACACAGTTACATGTGCATGATTCTTGGCGGCCGCCCGAACCATCGTCGGACCACCGATGTCGATGTTCTCAATCGCTTGATCCCAGCTCACCTCTGGGTCTGCCACGGTCTCCTCAAACGGATAAAGGTTGACCACCACCACATCAATGGCAGGGATCTCTTGCTGCTCCAGATCTGCCTCATGAGCAAGATCACCACGCTTGGCAAGAATGCCGCCATGGATACGAGGGTGAAGGGTTTTGACCCTGCCACCAAGAATTTCTGGAGCCCCGGTGTGTTCCGCTACCCGCGTCACAGGCAAGCCAGCTGCCTCTAAAGCCTTTGCTGTACCACCACTGGAAAGCAGCTGAAAACCATGGGTGGCATGCAAGGCCTTGGCAAGAGGCACGAGCCCCTGTTTGTTGAACACACTCAACAAAGCTGTAGGAGCCATGGCAATAGGGACAAAAAGGCATTCCGTGGGTCAACCTAAGCAGCAGAGATAGAACCGCTGGCGTGAACGATGAACTTATCTGCGATACACCACCTGGGGCCGATCGCAGACTGGTGCTACTCCATGGCTGGGGAGCCGATGCAGATGATCTAATCCCTCTCGGCCGAGAGCTTTGCGAGGGAGTTGACAAGCCTGTTGAACTTGTAGCCCTCCGAGCACCTCACCCTCATCCTCAAGGGGTCGGTCGTCAGTGGTATGGACTTTTCCCCACAGAATTCGCCGCTATCCCCTTAGCGATCTCTCAACTCAAGGATCGCTTGAAAGCAATAGAGACTGCAGACATTCCCCTTCAGCGAACAGCTTTACTGGGGTTCTCACAAGGTGGTGCCATGGCCGTGGCCTGCGGTTGCGAGCTGCCATTCGCAGGGCTAATTGGCTGCAGCGCCTATCCACATTCCAATTGGAGCCCAGCAAACATTCGGCCACCTGTACTGCTTTTGCATGGCCTGCAGGACGACATCGTGCCCGCCAAAGCCTCGGAACAATTGCTCCATGCCATGCAGAACAGTCCCATCAAGGCTGAGATGCTCACCTTTTCTGGTGGCCATGGCATTCCGGGAGAACTCATCCCCCGGATGCAACAGAGATTGAACAACTGGTTCCTCTGAGGCAAGGCCCCAAAAGCTCCTCAAACGAAGGCGTACTCGTACTCCTCCATCTCCTCCCAGTCATCTGAGGTGAGCTCCAGACCTTGGAACATGGTCTCTTCGCCCACGGAATCAACAATCACCCGCAAAGAAGGGAAAAGGAAATGATTCTCTTCGGCGTACTGAGCGCTAAACAGGCCTTTCTCACCCCAAAAGAAACGGTCAGTCGTGTGCTCATTGCGACGCACATGAAGAATCGCCGGTGACACCAAGCCGGATTCGGCGATATAGCGACGTGCCGCAGTTACTGGCTTGTGTTCGCCAGTCTCGAGGTGAAAAGTAGGCACATGGGCCAAAACCCGCTGACCGGCCAGACGTCTGCGGCTGATCCGCTTGCGCTTCTTAGACATACACGGGGGACTCCCAACGAGGAGCGGAGAGGAGGACAGGAACTGGCGCGGCTGAAAGCCATCCAGGTGATAGAGCAAGTGTGGAGGCACTTGCGGTGCGGCGCCCAATCGTGTCAGCGAACCGAGCAACATGACAGTTGAGGCAAGGCCTCAACGCCTTTGAAAACCCAGAGTGACCTGTCCCGGCCTAGGGCCGAAACGCAACAGGGGACGCATCTATCTCTGCTGTAGCCTTGGTCACACGAAGCGTGCAACCTCTGCTGAGTTGATTTGAGCCAAAACCCCACGGGGAACTAGGCTCCCCATCGGCTGGCAGAAACCATCTTAATACTTTTTTCAGAATTTACAAGTTTTTGGGCGGGCCGATTTTTCGGCGCGCATCCCCTCACCGACCGCCATGCAGCTGACTGACAGATTCCTGAATCTGGTGCATCAGCAGCTCAGCAGCTTCGAGGCCGAAAGCGACATCAATCGCCTTGTCGTTTACGTCACCAAGACAAGAGAAGGGAAGTCTCCAAGCTTGGAAGCGATTGACCAGTGGCCCCGTTCAGGCCAAGCCCTTCCACCAGTAGAAGCGGATCCCGACCTGCGTGCGCCGTCACCTGATCGACGCTGGTATCCCATCCAAGACGGAGCCATCTTGCTCGGCGTGCTTCGCGCCGAGCGGCTGCTTTCCTCCGCTAACTGGTCAGAACCAATCGACCGGCGCCTTCAAGCCACTGCAACAGCCCTCAGTCATGGCCTCAGCCTTGAACTTGAACACGCCAAGCTGCTTGGTGAACTCAATCAGCAACGTGAGCAGATCCACCTGATGGTGCATCAGCTGCGCAACCCTCTGTCTGCACTCAGGACTTATGCCCAGCTCTTGCTCAAGCGGCTCGGCCCAGAGAGCGGCCACCGCAACTTGGTCGAGGGTTTATTAGGAGAACAAGCCCAACTGGATCGCTACATTTCTGCCCTTGACCAGATCGGCCAGATCCATCTGCCAGCCCAGGCTGCGAGTTCGGCACCTTTACTTTTACCTCCAGTCCTGCCAGAAGCCACTGATGTCAGCGTTAGAGGCTTGCTTCAACCTCTTGTTGAACGTGCAGCCACCACTGCAAATCTCCAAGGGCGGCCCTGGCATGCCCCCTCCCAGTGGCCGAGCTGGACAGAGCAATTAAGACCATCAGGCGATGGAGTCATCGCTGAAGTCGTCGCCAACTTGCTTGAAAACGCTTTCAGATACAGCACGTCTTGCACGCCTATTGGCCTACTGCTGCAAACACACTCGATCTGCATCTGGGATGGAGGAGAACCCATTGCCAATGAAGATCGAGACAAGATTTTTGAGCGCGGTATCCGCGGCCAAAGCAGTCGCGAACGACCCGGCAGTGGCCTGGGCCTAGCCCTGGGCCGCCAACTAGCAGAACAACTCGGTGGTTCCCTCGAACTCATCGACTCGCCAGCAAGTCTTGATCCAAACCTTCCCACACAAGGGAATGCATTTGTTCTCAACCTGCCTTGCATAACAACGCCATCAACAACAACGTGAACGTTTCGACCAACACCAAAGAAGCTCCATAGGAATCACCGCTATGCCCACCAAGGCGGCGACCAAGGATTTCAGGAACCAGCATCGCGGGCACGGCACCGACGCCGATCCCCATGAGCAGGAAGCCGCGATAACTAGCCCCCAACGGCAAAGTCAATACCCCAACAACAACAACCAGCAGCAGCATCAGTGCTGGCCATGCTTCCCGCCAACCCTGGGCATGGCGACGATGGAACTCTGCAGTCCCAATTTCACGTAAATAAGGGAAGCGATTGATAGCCCAGATCGGCGCACAACGCCCCCAAAAGGCAGCAATCGGCAAGGCCAAAGGAGCCCAGTGACCTAAGCGCAGCAAAGCTGCAAGCTGCAGAAAAGTCACCACAAGCAGAGCTTGCACCCCACTCGCTCCCACCCTGCTGTCATCCATTGCTTCAAGGCAACGTTCTCGTCCAGCGGCGAGACCATCAGCCGCGTCCATCAGCCCATCAAGGTGAAGACCACCTGTGATCCAAGCGCTTAGTGCCATCACCACAAGAGCCAATGAGGCTGAAGGCCAACCTGAACCTGCCAACAGAAGCCATACAAGCGACTGCAGGCCGCCAATCACCAAACCAATCCAAGGAGCGAAGCGGGCAATCCGCTCAAATCGGGGCTGCAGCCAAGGCCAGCAAGGCAAAACGGAATAAAAGACCCACGCTCCAGCGAGATCGCGGAGCCAAGAAGGAGCACGCAGGGTCAATAGCCTCAAAGTCTGTCAAGGCTCAACGTAGGGTCAGGAACGGCCACAACCGCCTGGTGCTGAAGCGCACCGCAACGTCGTCTGTGTTTCGTTTTCAAATCAATGCCTGCTGTCCCCACACGCGGGCTCGTGTCGGCAGCTTTCAAACTCCACATGGAGAGGTCATCACACCCCGCTTCATGCCGGTCGGCACGTTGGGGACCGTGAAAGGGATCACAACCACTCAACTCGCCGAAACCGGCGCGCAGATGGTTCTATCCAACACTTATCACCTGCATCTTCAGCCAGGCGAAGAGATCGTTGCCGAAGCCGGTGGGCTGCATCGCTTCATGAGCTGGGATGGCCCGATACTCACCGACTCGGGTGGCTTTCAAGTTTTCAGCCTGGCCGGCATCAATCGAATTGATGATCACGGCGTTGATTTCCGCAACCCCCGCGACGGCAGCAAGATCCAACTCACTCCAGAACGGGTGATCAAGATTCAGATGGCTTTAGGCGCCGATGTCGCCATGGCCTTCGACCAATGTCCTCCCTACCCCGCAACCGAGAGTGAGGTGGAGACCTCTTGCCGGCGAACCCATGCCTGGCTCGAGCGCTGTGTCAACACACACCAACGTTCTGATCAAGCCCTTTTTGGGATTGTTCAAGGTGGTTGCTTCCCCCATCTACGTGAGCAAAGCGCCAAGGTTGTAAACAGTTTTGACCTGCCTGGCATCGCCATTGGCGGTGTGAGCGTGGGCGAGCCAGTTGAAGAGATGCATCGGATCGTGCGGCAAGTTCCGCCTCTGCTGCCAGAGGATCGTCCCCGTTATTTGATGGGCATTGGCACCGTTCGAGAAATGGCGATTGCCGTTGCCAACGGCATCGATCTATTCGACTGCGTTCTCCCCACGCGTTTGGGCCGTCACGGAACAGCCCTTGTTGGAGGCGAGCGTTGGAATCTGCGCAATGCTCGCTTCCGCAGAGATCACACACCCCTCGATGCAAGCTGTAGCTGTGAAGCATGTCGTAAACACAGCCGCGCTTATCTCAACCACCTGATTCGCAATGAAGAGCTCCTCGGACTCACCTTGCTGAGCCTGCATAACATCACCCATCTGATCCGATTCACCACGGCAATGAGGCAGGCCATCCAAGAAGGCTGTTTTTCAGAGGATTTCGCTCCTTGGCAGCAAGACTCTCCAGCACATCACACGTGGTAGCGTCCTTCAAACGCCCATAAACAACCAGGGATGGCCGCTTTCACACTCGATCTGATGGCCCAACTGCCTGAGGCCTACCAGCCTTTTGCGCCAATGGTGGATATCCTTCCACTGATCCCATTGTTCTTCTTCCTGCTTGTTTTTGTTTGGCAGGCATCCGTAGGTTTCAAATAAGCCATTAGCTGCTTCGCTTGTCGACGCCTCGCAACACGGCCCAAGCGAACTTGGGCAGCGCCAGCATCCGCTGCCAGCGACTCGGCTCCTGAAATAGCCGATACATCCACTCGATCTGGAGTCGGCCCATCCATTCTGGTGCGCGGGTTTTAACACCTGCCCAGACATCAAAGCTGCCGCCAACACCCATCCACAGGCCTGGGCATCCTTGCCGAACCCGCTGAGACCAGATCTCCTGACGGGGAAGACCCAAAGCCACCAGCACCAAGTCAGGCTTAAGTGCAGTGAGCTGAGCTTCAACTCCTTCCCAGACAGAAGCTGGTTGGTAGCCATCGACAGCCATGGCCAATGTCAGTTTTGGGAAATCCTTAGCGAGCTGCTCCTTGAGTCTTGCCATGACTTCAGGAGCGGAACCCACCAGCGCCACCCGCCAAGCATGAGTCTCTGCATAAGCCAGTAAGGCTCTAGCCAACTCAATCCCTGGGCTTCGAGAGACAAAAACTCCTTGTCTGCGCAGAGCCCAAACCACGCCAGCCCCATCAGGAATCACCAAATCGGCCAAAGCAATGGCGTCTCCGAGCCGCAAGTCATTGCGGGCCGCCATGGTCATCTCCGCATTGAGCGTCACAATCTGACCGCCGCCTCTGGCATGCAAACCCAAGGCCGCAGCACGAACGTCTCGACAGACATCGACAGGAACGCCCAGAACACTCCGCCGATAATGATCGCTAGGCCCACTACTAGTTTCTTGCATCGATTGAACGGCTGAGGTGGAGAATTTAGAGCCGGTCACGATGGCGGCCATGGTTATGACCCAACCTCTATCCGAGCACACTCACCAGGAGCAGTTGGAACAACTGCAGAGTCTCGACAAAGCCATCGAAAGGGTGGTGCTGAGCAGACAGCATCCGATTACAGGGCTATTACCTGCCAGCACAGCTCACACAGTGCATGGCAACTACGGCGATGCCTGGGTACGCGACGGGGTCTATTCGATCCAGTGTGTGTGGGGGCTATCCATGGCGCATCGGCGCCTGAACAGCAATAGCCGCGCCTGGGAACTTGAGCAACGGGTGCTAGCGCTGATGCGTGGGCTGCTGAATGCGATGTTGCGTCAAGCCCAGAAGGTTGAACGTTTCAAGCACAGCCTTGATCCACTCGACGCCCTTCACGCTAAGTACGACACAGGAACTGGAGAGCCAGTCGTCGCTGATGACGCCTGGGGGCATCTACAACTCGATGCCACATCCGTATTTCTCTTGCAACTTGCGCAGCTCACACGGGCTGGGCTCAGCGTCGTGCAAAGCCGCCATGAAACGGACTTCGTTCAGAACCTCGTCTACTACATCGCTCGTGCTTACCGTGTCGCTGACTACGGCATCTGGGAGCGAGGCGACAAAGGCAACCACGGACTACCAGAACGCAATGCCAGCTCCATTGGCCTCGCCAAAGCAGCCCTTGAGGCCCTTGAGAACCTCGACCTGTTTGGCATCAATGGCGATGGATCGGCCAAGGTGCAAATTCCTCAAGGAGCCATTGTTCGCCTAAGGCGCGCTTTGTTCAGCCTTCTGCCCAGAGAATCAGCCAGCAAAGAGGCGGATAGCGCCTGCCTTGCGGTGGTTGGCTACCCCGCCTGGGCCGTGGAGGACCCCGAACTTGTCGAGCGAACCCGGAACCGGATTCGACGCGACCTAGGCGGACCCTATGGCTACAAACGCTTCCGCCGGGATGGGCATCAGACCGTGGTGGAAGACGAAACCAGGCTGCATTACGAGCGAGAAGAATTGGCAGAATTCGAGAGCATCGAATCCGAATGGCCGCTGTTTCTCGCCTACGAACTCGTCACAGCCTGCTGTGAGGAGCGTTGGGAAGAGGCCCGACAATGGCAACAACGACTGAAGCCACTGGCCGTAGAGCAGCAGGACGAACAGCTCTACCCGGAGCTCTATCAGGTACCTGAACAATCGCTGAACCTGGAGCGAAGGTCGCCTGGTAGCCAACGACGCCAGCCCAACGACAATGTGCCACTCCTGTGGACACAAAGCCTGGCCTGGCTAGGAGAGATGCTTCTAGCAGGCCTTATTCGCCCTACAGACTTAGACCCTTGTGGCCGTCATCTACCCGTAAAACTCGGTGCTGAAAAAGTACTGGTGGGCTTGGTCGCAGCCACTGAAAACGTTGAGCAGGCTCTCCTCAAAGCAGGTCTACCAGTCAGTCGAAGCGTTTCGCCCAACATTCAGATCCTGCCCTCTGCCGCGCTCAGTGAGCGGCTGACATTCATGGGAGCAAACGCAGCACTTGGGCTCACTGGCCACCCACCACTGCGAGTCGAAACGGCGATGTCAGCCAGGCTGTATCGCCAAGGCAGCCAACAACTGGCTTTTCTTCCAGCTGTATTGGAAGAAGGCACTTTTTACATCGCTGATGATCCCAAGCAGCTTGTTGAAACCGTGCTCAATGAACTCAACCTGCTGCAACGCCACTGGCATGGGCCAGGTTCACCTCTACTTCTGATTCCCGTCGCCGAAGGGCCATTCCAACGGGACCCTGAGACCTTGATCAACCTCGCCAAAGAACTCCGAACAGGCAGTCTCGGAGATGTGGCTGTGCAGTTTGATCAACTCGAACTTCTGGCAACAGATTGCCAATGGCTTGAGCTGCCGCTGCCAGCTGAGGGAGAACAAACGCCAGAGCGAGAGCCTGTGAATCCCTCGGAAATCCTTCTTGAGTCCACCGATCTTCGTGATCTCACGGCGGCTCAAGAGCAGGAGCTCGATGAAATCCCCATCGCCAAACTCAAAAACCGCCTTTGGAGCAGCACCGCACTGCGAGAGCAAGCAGAGGTTCTCGAGCTTCTGAAACGACGCCTAGGTGCCAACGCCATCCTGCAGGGACCCAACGGCGGTCTCATTGACCTGATGGCTTTGCTGGAAGAAATTTACCGGCGCGGTCTAGCCAGTGCTGACTGGAATGTGGTGCGCCGCTGCGCAGGTGCCATGGGGCTCATGCACCCCCAACTTGAGGATGCTCTTATTGATCTTTTGGTGCGTCAAAAGCAGGTCGTGGTTGGACGCAACTACACCGCCGACTCCCGCCTCAGTGAGCCCACCTCCAGTGCCACGATCGCAGCCCTGATCGATCGAACAAGTGGAGTGGATGCACGTGAACGGATGCTCGAGCAGGAATTGCTTCTTGCTCTCGATGGGATCGCAAGGCGTGAACCCGATCAACTACGAGGCAGTCTCACTCTGCAACTAGGCCAGCTTTTGCTACTGCTCACTTCAGAGCTTGCCAGCGAGCGTCAACTCAGCCAAGACGAAGGCTTTGAAGCGCTATGCAGCGAAGCCCCTCATGCCATCTGCCAGCGACTACGCACGGTCCTGGCAGATGTTGATCACGCCAAAGCTTCCCTACAGCGCAATGAACAACTGCATATCAGTGGCAGGGTGCAATGGACAGCACCACCACCCCTAGACGAACGCCCCAGTGGTGGCGACTGGCTGCAACACCGCATCAGGCTCGGTTCATTGCAACAGGTCCCAAAAGATTTCTATGCCGGGATCTGGTCGTTATTGCACCACTGCCGTGGCTTGTTGATCGGCGACAAACTGGAACGTCGCAATCGTTTGACCAGCAAGCTGCTACTCGAAAAAACCCCTGGTGAACGCAACTTTGCCAGCCAAGTCGAACACTTATTAAGCCGTATCGAAGCGCCCGAATATCGCCAACTATGCAGCGAATGTCTCTTGTCGCTGATGGCATTCATTGGTGCCAATCCAGATGTGAGCTTCGATGACGACCTTGCACTCGACGTTGTGATTGGCCATGCCGTTCGCGTGGGCTGGCTACAGACCAATCCAAAGCAAACCCAGTCGACTTACTCACAACACAAATCAGCAGCTTGGGCTCAGTTCTATTTGGCCTCACCGGCTGACTGTCGCCGCTGGCAGATTGCCGCACTCAGAGAACTCGTTGAACAAGAAAGCTTGAGCTGATTGATTCAAGACAGCTTCCATGTTCTTTCGCTAAATCGGCTCTTCCAAAGGCAGTCCCATGTCTGGATGCTCAACCGCTTTCTCAATCAAATCAGCCAAGCGCAATGCACGGGACGCCTGCTGGCCATCAACAGCGGGGGTCTCACGACCTCGAACACACTGCAAGAAATGCTCCAACTCGGCGTAGAGAGGTTCTATCGAAGTCGTGCTGACCTCTTCGATAAAACCATCATTGCGATACAGCAACTCCCCATGATCGGCGGAATACCACTCATGAGCACGCCGATGAATATTCAGCGTGTGGTTGAGGAAATCTGTTTCAACAAGACTGCTGCGGCAATGGGCACAAAGACTACGAATCTTGCGATGGCTCATCTTGCTGGCCGTGAGACTGGCCACAACACCATTGCTGAACCCAAGCGTTGCATTGACGTAATCAATCGGCCCCTTGGCACTTCGCCCTCCCGCAGCCGCAAGACGCACCACAGAAGACTGCGCCAGCTCCAGCACTAAATCAAGATCGTGAATCATTAGATCCATCACGACCGATACATCATTCGCTCGATCGGCATGCGGACTATGGCGGCGAGCCTCAAGCACCACCACTTCCTCATTTTCAACCACCTTGATCAATTCACGAAAGGCGGGATTAAAGCGTTCAATGTGGCCAACCTGCAAAAGTCTGCCTGTTTTGCTCGCTGCTGTAATCAGTGCAGAGGCTTCTTCCTGGCAAGCGGCGATCGGCTTTTCAATCAACACATGTTGCCCAGCCTCCAGGCATTCCATGCCCACCCGATGATGCAACAGCGTTGGCACGGCAATGCATACAGCTTCAACCTCTTCCAGCAAGCTTCGATAATCAGCAAACCATCGACAGCCAAACTGCTCCGTAGCCAGGTTGCCGCGATCGGCATCAGGGTCAGCGACTCCAACCAACTCGGCATCCTTAAGCAGGCTCAGCACCCGAGCGTGATGCCAGCCCATATTTCCAATTCCAATCACCCCGACCTTCACCGGAGCCATAGGTTTGGTCATCGGCTGGCCATGGCGATTTGGAAGTTGATTATCAACAATCATTCCATCAGATCATCAAGACTGGGGCAGATCAGTCGCACCCTCTCAATGCGAGGACCGCGCATTGAAGCAATTTCAAACACGTGTCCTTCGTACTGCAGCACCTCCCCATTGGAAGGGATGTGTTGCAGCTTTTCAAGCAAAAAGCCCGCCAATGTGTGATGTCCCTCAGCTTCAGGCAATTCAAGGTTCAACTGACGATTCAGCTCGATGATCTCCAAATCACCAGCAACCAACCATTTCCCCTCCTGACCTTCAACCGGTTCTAGATCAGGCTCGTCATCGCAAACATCCAGCTCATCACCAACGATTTCTCCAGTGAGATCAGCAACTGTCACCAATCCCTCGGTGCCGCCATGCTCATCAACCACAACCAACAAAGGCTGTCCGCTGCGGATCATCGGCAAGAGCTCAGCCAAAGTACTGGTCTCGAGCACTCTTGGAGCGGCTTCAAGATATGGCTCGAGCGGCGAATCCGCCTGCAAGGCACCCCTGGAAATCGGTTCGGCCAGTTGGCGCCAATCAAGGACCCCACGGACATCATCAAGGGACTGGCCAATGACAGGGAATCGCGCATGGCGTGTGCGATGCACCGCTTTCATCAATTCAGCAAACCGCACATCAACTGGCAGTGTGACCATGCCAGAACGGGGCACCATCACTTCACGAACATGAGTGTCACGCAAAGCAAAAACGCCCTCAAGAATATTTCTCTCCGCAGGACGAAGACCCGTGACAACTCCGCTTTCAATCAGAGTCTCGAGCTCATCAGCAGACAATGCAGGGGCCATCGAATCCCAATGAGCAGGCAAACCAACCAGACGCAATAACAAGGCTGCCGCCGCCTCAAGTACAGCAATCAAAGGCGCTAAGGCCTGCATCACCGCCTCAAGCAATGGAGCCAGGCGTAGAGCGACCTCTTCCGGAC
>CATBLW010000199.1 GCA_949486985.1 Prochlorococcus marinus str. MIT 9215 | reverse complement strand
TAGTGGAGGCTTATGCCAACTTGGTTGTCATTCGCAGCCTCACCAAGCTCTATGGCATCGCCGGCCTGCGGCTTGGTTATGCCGTGGGTCAGCCTGAACGTTTGCAGCGGTGGTCTAAGTGGCGAGATCCATGGCCCGTGAATGGTATTGCCGCCGCTGTTGGCGAAGGCTTGCTGCGAGATCCCAGCCGCTATGCAAGCTGGTGTTGCGCAGTGCAACGCTGGACAGCGTCTGAAGGCGCTTGGTTGCAGCGCAAGCTAATGGAATTGCCTGATATCACTCCCATGCCTTCGTCTGCAAACTTTTTGCTGATCAGAGCCCAGTCGTCGTTGGTAGATTTGCGGGAATCCTTGGCAACCCGTCATCGCATTTTGTTGCGTGATTGTCGCTCTTTTAAGGGTCTTGGCGAGAATTGGTTAAGGATCGGCTATCAAACTCGTCGCCATAATCGGCGCATTGTTCGCGCCATGCGATTGGAACTGACGCGCAAGCCTTTGACTTAGCGGCAAAGATTTTCCAGTATCTCTGCGAGCTTTTGATCGGCATCAACAACAGCAAGTTTTTTCATGCCCTCATGCATGGCAACCAAGGGGTCGGCATACATCGTGTTGTCGCGCATTGGGTCGGCGTTAAGTGGGTCGTCATTCATGGCGGGCTTTAAGGCGTCGCTGCCGATATTGATTGCGGTGTTGTCGTTACTTGTGCTGTTGGTTTGAGTTGTACTACTGGCCTGGTTGTCGTTGACTTCGCTGCGCTTCAGGCGCGAGCCCAGCAACCGCCAGAGCGTGTCGCCAAGGGCGCGATGTTCTGGGCTGTGCTGATGCACGATCACAGCCGCAGCCACGGCAGCTGCGCAGGCGGCATTGGCGTCTTGATGTTGGTCGGCTGCTTGAGGGAAGGGCACCAGGATGGTTGGTGTTCCACAAACGGCGAGTTCACTGAGGCTGCCAGCACCCGCACGGCTGATGGCGAGATCGGCATGTTGCAGCAAGCCAGGCATCTCGTCGCTGAATGGTGTTGTTACCAGATTGGTGTGCTGCAGCTGCTCGGCATCGGGGTCGTTATTGCCCGTGAGATGCACCACGCGGCAACCGGCTTCCAGTAGCGATGGCAATGCCGCTCGCACCATCCGGTTGAGCCCCACAGCCCCTTGGCTGCCACCGATCACGATCAGCAGTGGACCTTCCCCTGCAGGAACCCATTCCGGTAGCGGTTGAGCGGAAAGAAAGCTCGAGCGCACGGGTGTTCCGGTGACCACAGGCTTGCAGCCGGGAATCCGGTCTGTTGCGCTTGCCAAGCCAACGGCAACCACGCTGCAAAAACGGCCCAGTAGCCGTGTCACCCGTCCGGGAATCGCGTTGGATTCATGCAACAACACGGGGATGCCGCAGCAACGGGCCGCAATGATCGCCGGTGCGGCGATGTAGCCCCCAGTGCTGAACACGGCTTCAATTTTTTGCTGCTTCAGCAGATGCCGGATGCGAACGCTGGCAGCAAGCAATTGCAGCACTTGCAGCAGTTTGCGCAGGCTGTTGCCCTGCAAGCCTCCTGCTGGAATGGTGATTAGGCCAAAACGCTTGGGAACCAGTGCTGTTTCCAGCCGGTTGGGTACGCCCAACCAGCGCACACTCCAGTTGCTCGGCAGTGCATAAGCGACAGCGAGAGCCGGAAATAGATGCCCCCCAGTCCCACTGGCGGCAATCAGAAGCCGGGACATGGCGTTGAGCATAGCAGAGACTTTGCCCCTAACTTATCTGCATTGCCATCAAGGATCCGGTGCGTCATCCCCTGAGCGTTGCCTTGGTTTCCGGTCTGTTGGCGTTGGCGTCCCTGGCCAAGCCTTTGCCAGGCCAGGCTGCAACGACGACTCCCTTCAGTAGTCGCCTTGAGCAGGCCTTGAACACTCCTGGTAGCGGTGATCTAAATCGTTTGCTTGCTGGCGAGCAGGCTGCTGAGATCAAGAGTCGCTACCGCAGCTTTTCTGCGCGTTTCCCTGATGCTCGTTGGCAGGTCAGTGCAGCCAAGCCCCTTCGTGATGGCCGGCCCACGCTTGAGATTGCCGTCACCGGCAACCGTGAATTAGGAGGCCTCAGCTATGCCCTTGAGGCAACGCAACGCTTGGCCTTGAAAAGCCAGGGCAAGCAAATCACAGGCGAGCAGATCATTAGTGAACAATCTGTGCTTCGAACTGTTGGCAAGCCGTTGCCGATCACTTTGCTGATTCCTGATGCTGTGCTCACCGGCAGTCGTTACGACGTGGATGTCGTTGTTGATCAACCGCTTGGCGATGCCATGGTTGCTGGCGGTTTGATCGCGTTGACTCCAGCAACGCTTCAAAGCCAGGAGATGCCGCCGATTCAGTTGTCGCCCCTTGGTGGTGGCGGCTTGTTTAAGTCGGTTCAGGCGCCATTCCAGCCAGGTGTCCAGAACTGGGCCGCATTGCTGGTGCATCCAGATGGGGTGATTGCGGTCACCAAACGGGTCAGGGTGGTGAACGATCAGGCCGATCTCAGCCTTTGAGCTGAAGCAGGGCAGAAGTTGAGGTAGGCCAGCTTCTCT
>CATBLW010000198.1 GCA_949486985.1 Prochlorococcus marinus str. MIT 9215 | reverse complement strand
CGATGTGGCTAGCAGGTCGGTTGGTGAGAACTCTTCGCCTTTACCGGCGTTATCGATTGGGGCATCGGTCATCAACACGGCACCAGAGCCATGATGTGTAGCTTCACAGCGCAGTTCACCGCTATACCTACAGGACACAGTGGGCATGAAAACCTTCCAGGTGGTTTGTTCAAGTTGGCAGCACAATCGGTGAACGGTCGTTCCTTTGTGTTGTGCTCACAATGAGTTAATGCAAATTGCACGCGTTGGAATGTTGTTGTGTATCCGGTGTGTGTGGCTCATCTCTTGATGAAAATTGCGCTGGTCTGATCTTTTGATCACGAATGGTCATTGGCGGTTGGTCGTTATTGCCATATCCATGGCATTCGATTTGTCTTGGAGCTATGGTTTTAATCTTTCCAAGCTTGACTTGTTACCCGAAGCATTCCGGTTCCCAAGAATGCTTGGCCAATTTTTTTGTTATGGCTAGTTTGTAAGAGTCAATACTGCCGGTTTAAACGGTAAGGCGATATGGCTGCTGGAGTCACGAGTCTCGGACATCAACAACGTTTGCTTGTGATGCCTGATGATGGTGAGCAGGCGATTCTCGATCTGCTGGCCTCGGCGAAAAAGAGCCTGCGTATTAAGCAATTCAAGCTGCAGGCTCCTGCTGTGATCAAGGCGATGCAGGACGCCCATGATCGTGGTGTGAAAGTGCAGATCATGTTGAACCCTCACACCTCCGGTGGGGATCGATGGAATGACGAGGCTTTTGAACTCTTCAAGAAGTCAGGGGTTGATGTGCGCTGGACGAGTGAGTCCTTCCCCGTAACTCATGAAAAGTCAATTGTTGTTGATGATGAGTTTGCTTTAGTTGCTACGTTTAATTTGGCTGAAAAATACTTCACTCAAACAAGAGATCATGGGTTGGTAACTTATAATAAAGATGCGGTTAAGCAGGTTATTGCTGGTTTTGATGCTGATTGGGACAACATTGAATTCAAGCCCGATCTGACAGTTGGGCTCGTGTGGAGCAATCTCCATAGTCGTGGCCAGTTGGCGAAGCTGATCGATTCCTCAACAACACATTTATGGATCCAACATCCCAAATTTGTTGATGCTGTCATTCTTGATCGGATTGTGGAAGCCTGTGTCAGGGGCGTCAAGGTGCACCTGTTGTGTGGTGGTAAGCATGGCATTTCCGACTGGGATATTTACGACACGTTTGGGAATTTACGTGTGATGTCGCGTTTCGGGGTGAAAATTCGCCGACAGAAACATCTAAAGCTGCACACGAAGATGATCATTGTTGATCAGAAATCCGCTGTGATTGGGTCAATGAATATTGATAGGAGTGCCTTTGATATTCGTCGAGAGCTGGGAATGGAAACGGATGCGCCAGAGGTGATTGCGCGCTGTTGCCAAATCTTCGAGTCCGATTGGCATGAGTCCAAGGACTATATCGCTCCCGATCCTCTCGATCCTTCCCTGCATGACCATGGGGAATTGTCTCCGGATCCGGATTTTATTCATGAGTGATACCTCCGACACTGGGTTGCAGTTGGAGCAAACTGCCAATCCAGGTCTTCGTGAGCTTTTTGTTTGCATGATGCAGGTTGCTTTCTCTGCCTTTGGTGGAGGAATGTCACTTTGGAGTCATCGGATCATTGTTGAGAGACGCCATTGGATGACGTCTGAATCGTTTGTCACTGGATTGACTGTTGCTCGTCTTTTCCCAGGTCCGAATCAGATCAATATGTCGGTGTACATCGGCTCAATTTTTAAAGGCGTTCCTGGATCCCTGGCGGCAATAGCTGGGATCATTCTTTTCCCTTTTACGTTGTTGATGGTTTTAGGCCTGATCTATTTCCAGATCAGTGCAATCTCTGAGGTCAACCGTCTTCTTGCTGGTCTTGCTGCCGCAGCCGCAGGGATGGCCCTGTCGATGGGATTCAAAATATTGGATGTCTATAAAACAGATTATCTCGCCCTTGCTATTGCGGTGATTGTTTTTGTCTGTCTTCAGGGCTTCAAGTTCCCCTTGATTCCAGTGGTGCTGATTTCAGGAGCGATTTCGATGAGTTTGTACTGGCCTCGAGGACAACGTCGATGACTGCGATCGAAACCTGGTGGCATGTGGTGTTCACCTTCCTCAAACTTTCATTGTTTTCAATTGGTGGCGGTAACACTCTCCTGCAGGCTTATCACCATGAGGCCGTGGAAACATTCGGCTGGCTCACCAATCGTCAATTCTCTGACCTTTATGGATTGGCGGAGGCGGCACCTGGGCCAAGTTCCATGTTTGTGGGTCTTCTGGGTCTTGGAGCGGGCTGGAAGCACGGACCGGCGTGGGCTCTGATCACTGGCTATTCAGCAGAGCTTGCCATTTTGCTGCCCTCCACAGTGGTCATGCTGATTGCATCGGTTTATTGGAACCGCTGGCGTGACTCTCCATGGCGTATGGCTTTTGAACGGGGGCTAGGGCCAGTGACGCTCGGCATACTGTTCTCTGTGAGCGTCACGATCCTGCGAACAGCCAATCACAGCTTGATCGCTTACGGACTGTCATTCATGGTTTGCTTCTTTGTTCTGAAGACAAAGATTTCACCCCTTGTGTTTATTGGGATCTGTGGCTTGGCCGGTGTGCTCGGGTTCGTGCGCTGATCTGCCGGAACGGATCCGTTTTCTCAATGGTCTGGAGCCATGATTTCTGCTCTGATGGCTATAACCCTGTTGCACTTCATTGTTAAGGCCTGTCCTTCGTGGACAATGACGACATGACAGACAACAGCGAACTTGCCGGGCTGCAGGCTCTCGTCGCCGACGTTGGTGG
>CATBLW010000197.1 GCA_949486985.1 Prochlorococcus marinus str. MIT 9215 | reverse complement strand
TCCTCGTGCGGCAAAACGCCAGTGTGGCCGCAGTCAAAGGGTGATCAAGGTTCCTGATACGCAGGTTTTCGCCCTCTCTACTCCTTACCTGCTCGCTCGCGGCATCACCAGGCTGGTGTTGGAGGGTTCGTTGATTGCGCTGGATTCATCTTCAAGTTGAGGGATTTCTCCTTGGCTTGATGGCGTCAAGATTTTGGAGTGGGTATTAGCAACGCAGCTGTACTGCCACCACTGATCACACCAAGCACAACAGAAACTCCGACAAGAAATCCTGATGGGAGTGGGGCTGTTTTGGTGAAACCCAGATTGAGGCTATGGCGATCGTTGAGGTTTTGCGATCCAAGGCAGAGCACGATCAGCAGCAACATGGCGCTGCCCAGACTTGTTGTAAGCAATCGGAGTCTCTGCAGCATTGGCAACACTGAGTATCTGCTTTTAGTTTGTCGTTGCTTTCGATCAATCGCACTGATCTTTCGAAGATTGATGCAGCAGGGCGTAGAGAGTCCTTCTCGATTGACCTGACTGTTGAGCAAGTTGTCGAGCGGCATCACTGGCGCTGGAACCGGCATCAATCAACGCTTGAAGTTCCGCTCGCCAATGATCGTTGCTGTGTTCTTCTGCTACGGGTGCCGGGGCCCCTCCCAGTACAAGCGTGCATTCCCCCACAGGTTTGTGCTCAAGAAAATGTTGCAGAGCTATGGCGATGGTTGGTCCGACCTGTTGTTCATGGCGCTTTGTCAGTTCTCGGGCGACCTGAATAGGACGTTCGTGGCCACAGAGTTCAGCAAGTTCTCTTAGGAGTTGAACGAGGCGATGAGGTGCCTCGTAAATCACTGTGGTGCGAATCTCATTGGCCACTGTCTCCAGTCGTTGTTTCCTGTCTTTGTTTTTGGTTGGCAGGAACCCCTCAAAACAGAAGCGACCACTCGGCAGCCCGCTGCTCACGAGGGCTGTGGTGGCCGCACAAGGGCCTGGAATGCAGATCACCTCGAGGCCTGCTGCACGGCTAGCGGCGACCAGCTGCTCGCCTGGGTCGCTGATGCCTGGTAGTCCAGCATCGCTGATTAGCGCCAGGCTTTTTCCTGCTTGTAGAAGTTGGAGCAGTTGGGGAAGGCGCGTTTGGGTGTTGTGCTGGTGGAAGCTGAAGCGTTGCCCTTGTGCACCAAGGCTGGTGAGTAGTTGGCCGCTATGTCGAGTGTCTTCACAGGCGATCGCCGAGACATTGGCCAGCACAGCGCTTGCTCTGGGTGAGAGATCTCCCAGATGGCCGATTGGTGTCCCTACGACATAAAGCACCCCTGGTGCTGGCTCCTCTCGCTGACTCACAATGTGCCCTCTACGTCCATTCATGATGCCGAGCTCACCTGTTTTACCTGCTGGTGTGAACCTTGAGGGTTTGCTGCAGCAATTGAGGCATTTGAGTTGGGGAGCTGCCGACATCCTTCTGGCCTATGCCAAGGGAGAGCAGCCGCCTTATGGATTCCCGCGTGCGCTCAGTGTTGATCATGGTGGCGAGGGGCCTGTCTCTGCAGCGGATCTTGCTGTTAATCGTTGGCTTCTCGATGGTTTGCAATCAGCATTCCCTTCTGCTGGCTGGACCTTGCTGAGTGAGGAGACGGCGAAGGAGCAACTCACCGAAGGAGTGCCTTTAGATGCGGAATGGTTGTGGATTCTTGATCCCTTGGATGGCACGAAGGATTTCTTGCAGGGCACAGGTGAATACGCTGTGCACCTCGCCCTCGTGCATGGTCAGCGACCAGTGCTTGGTGTGGTTCTGCTGCCAGATGCTGAGGAGCTTTGGTTTGGTGTTGTCGGTAACGGTGCCTGGTGTGAGGACCGACAGGGACAACGCTCTCCGGTGCGCTTTAGTCAACGCCAATCTCTTGGTGAGTTGATGCTCGTCGCCAGTCGCAATCACCGCGATCAGAGGCTGGAGCAGTTACTCGAGCGCCTTGCCCTTGGTGGCAGCAAGGCCGTGGGCAGCGTGGGCTGCAAGGTCACCACAATTTTGCGCGGTGAAACCGACCTTTATGTGTCGCTTTCCGGTAAGAGTGCACCCAAAGACTGGGATATGGCCGCTCCAGAAGCTGTGCTGATGGCAGCAGGGGGAGAATTCACCCATGCCGATGGTCGCCCGCTTCTCTACAACACCGGGGATGTTCGCCAGGCAGGCTGTTTGATTGCTAGCCATGGCCGTAGCCACAAACCGCTTTGTGACGCGGCAGCAGGGGCCATGGCAGAAATCGAACCTGGTTTTCAGGTCTGAGAGCTGATCTCAACTCCCAGACCTGACCTCTCAGGTGAGAGGGGCTACAGGTGTTGGTGCTGGTTCGGGCTGAGCCTCTTCGCCGTTTTGGGGAACGCCGCGGAGGGTGAGATTGATCCGACCACGATTGTCGATCTCGCGCACCCTCACGGTGACTTCATCGCCAACTTTGACGACATCTTCCACTTTCTCCACCCTTGCTTCAGAAAGCTGGGAGATGTGGATCATTCCTTCCTTCCCTGGAAGAATTTCCACGAAGGCGCCAATTGGAATGATGCGGGTGATCGATCCACTGAATACCTCCCCTTCATTCACTTTGCGGGTAAGCCCTTCGATGATGCGTTGAGCTTCCTCTGCCGCTGCACCATCGTGTGACGCAATCGTGACGATGCCGCCATCTTCAATGTCGATCTTGGTGTTGGTTCGCTCGGTGATGCCCTTGATGGTGCGACCACCAGGTCCGATGACGGTACCGATCAGTTCAGGATCGATCCGGAAGCTCAGCAGTCGAGGGGCATGAGGAGAGAGGCTGTCGCGTGGTGTATCGATGGCTTCCAGCATCTTCTCAAGGATGTGGAGGCGAGCCGGACGGGCCTGATTAACCGCTTCCGCCACCGTGGACACGGGTAGGCCGGTGATTTTCATGTCCATTTGCAGGGCCGTAATGCCCTTTTCGGTTCCGGCAACTTTGAAATCCATGTCGCCTAGGAAGTCTTCGATCCCCTGAATGTCCGTGAGGATGCGAATTTCTTTGCCTTCCTTGATTAGCCCCATGGCGGCTCCGCTAACCGGCGCTTTAAGCGGAACGCCTGCATCCATAAGCGCCAGGGTGCT
>CATBLW010000196.1 GCA_949486985.1 Prochlorococcus marinus str. MIT 9215 | reverse complement strand
TCTTCAACGATATATTTAATCTCATAATTTTTGCCGTCAACTTTAATTCCGCCAGCAGCATTAATTTCATCAATAGCCATCTTCTCTGTATCCACAAGTGTGGATTCTGAGATTGCCATCGTGCCGCTTAAGGAATGAAGAATCCCTACTGTCACTTCATCATCACAATCGGCGCAACCAGCAACCTGACTGCCACCACCACAAGCGGTCATGCTGACACCCATAGCGGTTGCTGCAAAACCAGCCGCAAGGCGCTTGGAGAGTGAAATGTTCATTGAGACGGAATAAAACAAATGGAACGCTCGCCAATAACGGCTGCCACGAGAAAGTAAAGATTGCGACAAATCCGTTCTGTATCAGATCGAACCAAATTCGAGGAAATAGCCTCCAAAAAGGTCAATTCGGTAGCTGTTGTAACAAGAACTCCACCACCTGATCGACGCCTTCACCGCTATGCAAGTTGGTGAAAAACCAAGGACGATCGCCTCGCATCTTTTTTGTGTCCTGCTCCATCACCTCAAGGCTGGCTCCAACAAGAGGCGCCAAATCAATCTTGTTGATCACCAACAGGTCCGAACGCGTGATGCCTGGTCCACCCTTGCGGGGAATCTTGTCTCCAGCTGCAACGTCAATCACATAAATGCAGAGATCGACCAACTCAGGGCTAAAGCTGGCCGCCAAGTTATCGCCACCACTTTCGACCAACACCACATCCAGGTCAGGGAACAAGCTCTCCAGCTCTTCCACCGCCGCACGGTTGATCGAACAGTCTTCTCGGATGGCGGTATGGGGGCAACCACCAGTTTCAACACCACGAATTCGCTCAGGCTCAAGCGCACCAGCACGGGTTAAAAACTGAGCATCCTCCTGGGTATAAATATCGTTTGTGACCACAGCCAACTGCAGCTGGTCGCGCAATCTCAGGCAAAGAGCCTGAACCAAAGCCGTTTTTCCGGAGCCCACAGGGCCCGCAACCCCTAATCGCAATTTGCTGCTCATCAGGTTCGAAATAAACGTGAATACAGTTCATCATGGGAGAGCTGAGCCATCGATGAACCAACGCCACCACTCCAAAGACTCTTTGGATCCTGATCGATCAACGCCTTGGCCTGAGCACTGACCAACGGCAATAGGCTTTGCAGCAGCAACTGAGCCTTTGTCGGTCCCAAAGGGACCAGGCGCACAGCGGCACTCAATTGATTAGCAACCCAGCTATAGAGATAGCCATTAAGCATGTCTAGTTCAGAAACCTGCCAAGCATGAGAGGCCCATGCCCATGCTGCAGGCCAATGCAAAAGCACCGCAGGAGCGGGCAGTGGGTGCCCTAAATCAACAAGCAATTGCAACAAAGATTGCCCCATCTGCCGCTGCTGGGCTCGCAATTCAGGTGCCTCTCGCAAAGCCAACAACCAACCATCCAGATCCTGCAAATCAGACAAAGCATCGGCGTCATCGCTTGCAGACCATCGAGACAATGCCAGCCTCAAAGGAATCAACGCAGCTGCCTCCATCCGCATCTGACCTCGACACAATTCGGCCTCCAACCATGCGCTAACACTGGCCTCATCGTGGAGCTGCCCGTTCTGCACCAACCACTCCAAGCCTTCTGAATAACTGAAGGCCCCAACAGGTAAAGCAGGGCTCACCAACTGCAACAACGCCAGCGATGTCATCAATTCTTGTGGTGATGTTTGTGGTGATGGTGATGCCCCTCATAGGCCCCACCTTCGGGATCAAAAGGTCGGCAACACTGCTCAACCTTCAAGCCCCTGCTTCGCAACATCTCTGCCAACACAGAATCATCGAGTAACAGCAGCTCCTGTTGATGAAGCTCTAAGGCGACATGGCGATTGCCAAGGTGATACGCCGCCTGCAGCAAAGCCAACGTTGAAGACGCTGATACTGCCAACAACGATTCCTGGGCGGCCTCGACCCGAACCTTGGGCTCACCGTTCTCACCAGCCAAGAACTCACCAGGATGCAATGGCCCTTCACGGGGAAGTTGCAGCAACACATCACGGCCACAAGCGGTGCAACGGCGGCCACGTAATCGCGTGCGCTCCTCAGCCGTCAAGGGAAGTCGCAAGTGAATGTCGCTATCGCTATCCACTGATGCCAAGCGCTGGTTGAGCACAATCAAGGCCTCACTCACGAACTAAAAAGCAAACGACCTGTTCATACCCTGCCCAAGCAAAAGCCAAAACTCTGATCTTCTTTGCTAAACACTAAGAACCGGTCAAGCTCGCAAGGTATGGCCATGCCTTCAAGCAATCCCTGGCACGGCAGCTGCGATCTGCAGTTCAGCCAACAAGCTGGCATCAGCATCCACCAGGGCGGCTGTACCGCTCCCTTCAAGCTGATGAGAGCAGAACAAGGTGCCAATGGCCGCTGTGAATTGCCACTGCTTCATACAGCTGGCGGCCTTGTCGGCGGTGATCAACTCAGCGTTCGCATCAACGCCGAACCCTGCAGCAGAAGTCTGATCACAAGCGTTGCTGCGCAAAAGGTTTACGGCAGTGTCGGTCGTAGCAAATTGCATCCCAAGGGCATCTGGTCGAAGCAGAGTTGTCAATTTCAACTCGACAGCGATAGCGACCTTGAATGGCTACCTCAAGAGCTGGTGATCTTCGAGGCCGGCTTGTTTGAGCAATCCATGCACGTGGATCTAGCACCTGGTGCTTGCTTCCTTTCAGCTGAAATTGTTCGGCTAGGGCGCACGGCTGCTGGCGAAGGCTTAGGAGCAGGTCAATGGCGCTCAAGCCTAGAAATCAAGCGCAATACTCCTGAGGGACAGCGCTGGGAACTCGTAGACCGATTGCAACTGGGAGGCGATGCCCTCTCAGGAATTCATGGGATGAATAACCAACCTGTATTTGGATCCCTCGTTTGGATTGCTGCCCAGCC
>CATBLW010000195.1 GCA_949486985.1 Prochlorococcus marinus str. MIT 9215 | reverse complement strand
CTGGCCGCTTTGGTGGCAGCTGCCTCGGATCCTCTCGCGCTCTCTTTGCGACTGCAGATTCCGCACCACCAGCAGCGCTGGCTTGAAGCGTTAATCGAATTGCGTCGCTGGATTGTGGTCGAGGTGCTGCCACAGCCCTGGGGCAGCTGGGGGGCTTTGGAGTGGACTCGGCGGTTGGAACAGGAGCGGTGGCCTGCGGAAGTAGTGGCCCTGGCGGTGGTCGATAACCTGCCTTGTCGACGGTCGTTGCTGCGTTGGTGGGGGCGTTGGCGGCATGCGACTTCACCGGTAAGTGCTAATGAGCTCATCGCTCAGGGCACTCCTCCAGGCCCGGAGCTGGGTGAAGCGCTTTGTAGACGACGTGAACAAGAGCTTCGGAAGATGCGTTGACGCAAGTTGTCAGTCATTGGGATCCCGCCATTCTGCTGCTCCAGTTCATGCCAGTCTTTGGGCCTTCAAAATTCGTTCCGTCAATTCTCGCGCGGCGATCTTGTCCAACACGCCGCCGCTTTTGCCAACACCTGTAATCACCAGCTTCGCTTTGCTGTCGGCGCAATGCTCCAAAAGTGCCAGTGCCCCTTCCACCTGGTCTGAGCTAAGGCGCTCAGCTGCTGCTTCGATGGCGGCGGCTTCCTTTTGGAAACAGCGTGTGAGTGCAGACAACGCATCTAGGCCTTTATTTCGTCTGATTCTCAAGCATGCCCTGATGTGGGGGTTTTTCGGTAGGTAGTGCAACGCAAGCCGATCCCCCAACGAGGCCAATCAGCAATTGATTCACAGGGCTAAATTCCTGCACTGTGGTGGAGAGTGCGCAGAACAGTAGTGCAAGATTCAATCCCAGGCTGATTTCAGCCCAGACTGTTGAGCTCCATGGCGACCAGTCCAGACGTTGCTCAAAATGATGCAATTGACGCCAGAGTCCATGCACGATTAGAGTTGTAAAGGCAAATAGAACTATTAGTCCCAGTAGGCCGTGGTTACCTGCGATCTGGGCGAAGGTGTTGTGGGCATGGCCGAATGACTGGCCTGGTCTGACGTAGTGACAAGCTTCTCTAATACTGCTGGTATCGAAGCCGGAGCCGAACCATATGCGTTTCAAGGATCTAAACATGCCTTGACGGATCCAGCAGTTGGCCATGCGTAGACGCATGTGATCGCTATTAAGCCCTGCTTTTATAACTAATTCCCAGGCTCCAAGTGCAAATAGACTGACTGCTGTAAAAAGGCTAAATATCAACTGTTTTCGTGATAATCTATGAGCCAATCTCAGACCCAGCCAAGGAATTGCAATTGCTACAGGGATAGCAGCTATTGCCATTCGGGAGTCAGTTCCAAGAGTGATCCAGTATCCGATTGCTGCTAGCAATAAGTAGCAGCATTTGCTCCAAATTTTATTTGCTAAAGTCGCGTTGTACCAGGAAGCAATGGTTGAAAATGTTGCAAGTGTTGCTAGGCGATTAATGCTGCCCATGCTGGGTTGCGTTAGCGCATAATATGTTCCGTAAAATGACTTGAAGCTCCAGTCTTCTTGTATCCCTAGTTGAATCGCAAAAAAAAGTGCAATTGGAATTATGCTTATTGACAGCCAGGTTGAAAGATTGCGCCATTGCTTCTGATCAAATTGACTTCCCAGAAGCAATCCTACTCCTATTAATAAGAAGATTGTTGACCCTCTGTAGTTATCGCGTAGAATAATGTTGCGTGCGTTGAATAGTATTAACCCAAGTATCGCTGTCCAGCTAAGCCAGGTTTCGCGTGTGCTTCCGTTGGAAATTAGCGCCACAATTCTGGCAGATAGCTGCAATACGATCCATGTAAAAAAGGCTAATAAACTCAGCTCTCTGTTGTCTTTGGAAAGTTGTAAGCCTACTGCTAAAGGAAGCAGGCAATTGATCAGATTATTGCTGACATACTTTTCTATGAGGTTTAATTTCACTCTTATGCTCGGCAGGTGATCTGCGTATTATCTCTTACTAGGCTTCTTGCCGGCCTCAATGATGCCCAGCGCCTGGCGGTGGGTAGTCACGAGGGCCCGATGTTGGTTGTGGCGGGAGCCGGCAGTCGCAAAATGCGTGCACTGACTAACCGTGGCGCCCATCTGATTGGCGAGCACGGAGCTGATCCTTCTAATCCTTGCGGTGACCTTCACCAATAAGGCTGTGAGGGAGATGAAGGAGAGCCTGGAGCTTCTGTTGGCCCAGCGTTGGCGCAGAGTCAGTTCGGGCATCCATGGAGCACGTTGCCACCAATGGAGCAGCGTCAGCTGCGATCGCGCATTTGCCGGGAGGTCACCAAGGAGCTGTGGGTCGGAACTTTCCATGCCTTGTTTGCTCGGATGTTGCGTTACGACATCGACAGGTTCAAAGACAAGGAAGGACTCACCTGGACGAAGCAGGTCTCGATCTATGACGAGGCTGATGCTCCTCCGCTTCATCAGTGCTCTAAGCGATCAGCCCGCTCACGTAACCGCTTTGCTATGTGACCTGCTGGATCGGCTCTGAGGGATGGGTCTTGTTTCACCTTTTGCAAGGCTGAAATATGTATTGACTTGGCTGCCGTTCAATCTTACATTTTTGCGTTAATTGCTTCTGAATAGTTTGCAGATATGATTCAAAGTGCTTCTGAAGAAAGAAGCCATTAGTGTCAGGCAGTTGTTGCTAATAGTGCTACCTTTTGCTGATTGGTTTTGCTCTAAGGGCTGCCTTGATGGTTGCTATCCCGGAAGGATATTTTGGAGCTGATAGTTATTCATGTTATGAGTTTTCGCATGAATTATTTAATGGCGAAGGATTTGATTTGAATGAAAAAAGACGTTGGCTTTGTCCCATTTTTCTGACATTTATGGATGGCTTGCCTGGCCTAGCTGGTCTCTAGTGCCACAGGTTCAACATGGCATCGGTTTGTTGGCTGCGCTGGGAATGGGATGGTGTTCGGCGCAGGTTGTGGTGCGGCCGCGGATTGTTGTTCCGTTCATAAGGCTCTTGGCAGCTGTTTGGCCGCGCACTCTTTGGTGTGAGCACGAATTCATCGCAGAATCATTGCTTTTGGCCGCATTTGTGGTGGTAATTGCGCTTCTTTTGACGCCGGAGATCGTTCAAAGCCGTTCTGGGCAAATTGCTTTGATGTTTGCTTTCGTTCTGTTGGCAGGAATGAAGGGTGCTGGACGCTTTTTGTGGATGGGGTCTGTGTTGGCTTTGTTTTTAATCCACCGTGATCCTCGGCGCTAGTGGTGGAAAAAAATTTCACGATCACTTGCTGGTTTTTCAATTGTTTTGATTTCGACGATTGGCAAGAGTTCCCAGGGTGATCGGCTGGCCTTGAGTTCTGCCTTGCCGCTGGTGCGCACTGAGGGCGAGACTTATTCCAGCTATCGCGACGCTTTGAAGGCTCAGATTTAGCAGGCTCGTCTCTACGGAGATGATTATCCGTGGGCCATGACAATCTTTAAGAAGCGTCTGAATTCGAAGTCATCAGACCTAGTCCATCCCGACTGGGATGCTCTGAATGAAAATGACGCTCGCTTCTCCAAAGTGGCAAGAGCATTCTGGTTGGAGGCGGTTCTTCGCAACCCTCTTCAATTCATCATGATGACTGGGAAAACAGTGGCAACTGCTCTTTCAGGGTCAACGCTGAATTTGCATCTGGATCCAGAAAGTTTCTGGAAAGCGCAGTCAAAAAGAAGCGCCAGGCGTTGGCAGACTGAGCCTCAGTATTTCCAGCGCTTGTTTAGTCTCAATCAGGCCGAATTTGAGCGTCGTCGTGCCAAGGGTCGCCAACGCAAATTTGTGTTTCTTCCAGCCATGCGCTGGGTGGACCGGCATTTGCGTTGGTGGGGCTATGTTCCTGGCTCTTCTGGCGGAGGGGCTATAAGCGACTTTCCTGTCTTTGAGCCGCGGCCTCTGGGTTTGATGACCTCAGTGGGTGGGATTTCAGGCTTGCCCTTCTCGCAGAAGCGCCTGCAATGTCTTGCGCTGTTCTTGCCCCTGTTGTTGTACTTGGCTGGGACTTATGCCGTGAGGCGCTATTTCCAGCCTGTTGACTGGATCGGATTTGTGTTCGTCGGAGTGTTCCTTGCTCTGATTTTTCAGGTGCTGTCAGCGATTCATTCCTACGGCCGTCGTTTTCAGCAAGCTTGAGAGAGCGTCGTCCAGATCGCTCTCGGGCGTGAAGGCTTTTCCGCCCCGTCGCAGGAGAACTCCCGTACCATCAGCCCATGAGCTTTCTCGCCGGTCTTAACGACGCCCAGCGCCGAGCGGTTGATCATCACGAAGGTCCCCTCTTGGTGGTGGCCGGAGCAGGCAGCGGCAAGACCCGTGCCCTTACTCATCGCATCGCCCATCTGATCGGTGAACACGGAGCTGATCCGTCTCAGATCCTTGCGGTGACCTTCACCAACAAGGCTGCTCGGGAGATGAAAGAGCGG
>CATBLW010000194.1 GCA_949486985.1 Prochlorococcus marinus str. MIT 9215 | reverse complement strand
GAAAGACTTTTAAACCATTCAATGTAATCAGCCGGTCCCCCAGGAACCAGAACATCAATATGCAAGGGATCTTCCGGGTCAGTAATTCCATCAAGGGTTCCATCAGAAAGATTAGGTCGATCAATTTCTCCACCACTACTATCTACAAGAACAACACGATTTGAGCGGTCAAAGGCTTTACCAAGCTCTTGCAAGAGTGTTAGGAAGCCGCGATCACTGCCGCCTCGCAACCAAGCATTTTGTTTTGAATCGAAATTTGAAGAAACAGTATCTCCA
This sequence comes from Prochlorococcus marinus str. MIT 9215, assembly GCA_949486985.1. Lineage (GTDB taxonomy): Bacteria > Cyanobacteriota > Cyanobacteriia > PCC-6307 > Cyanobiaceae > MIT-9215. Next base: position 2,738 of record CATBLW010000194.1, on the reverse strand, counting down.
ACACCGATCAACAAAGGCATTTGATCGAAGGGGATTTTTTCAAGGCTTAGCTCTAGAAGGCCTTGATGCGTAGAAGGCGCTGTTCGCACATTGAAGTCGTCACCAAGAGGTGCTTTGCCAAAGCGATTGGCTATGTACTGATTAATCAGAACCAACAATCCAGCCTCCTTGACAGCACCTTTAAGCATGAACTGAATATCAGTGGTCCCAACCTCACCGATACGCGCAGGTTTGAGCCTTTCAATTTGACCATCTCGTCCTAAATTAGGGGCCAAGTGAAGAAAGAATGAATCAGGCAATCCCATCTCAGCTGCTTTAGAAAGCATGCTCTTAAGCAACTCATGGAGCATATGCTGCAGCTTCTGCTGAAGGTCTACATCTTCAGGTATCAAACCGAAGATTGTGTTGAGATTGACAGTAGGAGAAACCTGTGTGTCCAAGACAGCCATTTCAACTTGATATTGAATTTCAGAAGAACTGAGTTGAGGTAATAAATCTGAAAGCTGCTGCGCCAACAAGAATTCCAATCGGCTAGGTAATGCCGCCAAAAAGGACATTTCTGCTTCGCTTACTCCTGGATGGTGACAAATGCCATATCGATTCTGTAATTGAACACCACCACCAGCCAATCCAGGAAGGTAAAGCCCCTCCTCTTGGGCCAGATCAGGATGGCCTAAAGCCTTCTCAACCAATCGATTAACGCCCCTCCTTCCTTCATGTTCGCCATTGGTAAGCACTCTGAATGCACGATCGAGCTGCCTCACGGCCTTCACATAGCCAGGATCCATTCGTCGGGTTAAAGGGTCCTTAACAAGCGGCATGCAAACACCATCAAGGTCCTGAACGATCAGAAGCTCGTCCGCTCGAGAACTCTCAGCAAGAAGTTGATCGAGGTTGATGCGGTCCATGGCTCGATGCGGTGGTCAGACCCCCAACATCTAACGCACCAACTGAATACAGAAGTCTTAAAAGACGTATCGGATACAACAAAGACGCACGCTCAGCGATAACGAGTCGCTGTACACGTAATTAAGGGGCTTCAGCAAAGTCGCAGCCCACACGACAACCTTCTCAGACGTGTCGTGAACCCAACAGAGACGCTCATGATTACAGCACTGTGGGAGCATTAATCATCAGAGGATCATTGCGATCCAAATTCGAAAGCAAGCCTTTATCAGGCTTAATGCGAGGCCGGGAGGACTGGTGAACAACAGTTTTTTCAATCAGTCACTTGATGGCGAGTCAATAGCTGAAAGGATTCGTTGCCTGGAAACTGGCAAGGTGGGCTTCTATAGCGTGGGCCTCTATCCAGCTTCACTGGCTTACAACTGCGCGATGCAGACGAATGGCGCGAGCCTGCTACTGGCGCCAAGACCAGATCGAGAGTTACTCGGCGCCTTCCCTGACGAGTCCGTCAGGGGGATGGATAAAGAGCATGTACAGACACTGATACAGATGGGAACCCATCGAGATGGTGATCAACTCGTTAACAACAGCCTTGCCGATCTAATCAAACGCTGTGAACTCGTCGTTCTAAGTGCGAATAGCAATCATGTTGAAGAAGACCTACAAGAGGCTTGCCGATTACGAGAAGAGTTGAATCGAGAAGAAGTTGTCCTTGCCTGCCTTGCCGGATCCTTCTGCCATGACCACATTGCCAATGAATCTTATGTGCTTTGCGAGAAACAACCAAATCTAGGCTTCTTTTCCGGTTTTCACCGTCACGGCGCACTTCGAAATCCTGTTGACAGTTTCACAGCAAATTTCTGTCATCCAAATGCATTGACTGCAATGCTGGGTGCAAGAATGCTAGATCGTCTATCACCAAATATCCAAGTTTCATCTGGTGTTCACAATGTAGAAGGGCAATACATCAAAGCGGCAAAAAACATGTCATCAATTTTTGCCGGTTTTGGTTACACCTATCATGAGGAAAATCCAGGTGTTCTACCAACACTTTTAACTCTACTTTTAGATCAATGCCTTGATCAAGCGGCAACAGTTTCGATGTGTAGGAGAGATAGGCAAAGGCTTTACAACCGTCAGGCGATTGCATTAACTGAATTAGGTTATGGTGTTCAACGCATTGAAGCAGCGCTGGTTAGAGATGGTGATATGCAGAAGGTAAGAGACCATACCTTTGCACAACTAACCGCAATGGTTGCAGATGTTAGAGGAAGCATGATGCTGCCCGTATCAGGCAAGCCAACTCGAAATTTCCAAGCGGGACAAGTACTGGCTCATCGAATGCGTCATGAGCAGCGTTGCCCAAGTCAAATAGAAGAATTTGAACATTGGTGTGATTCGGCAGGTCTAAAGAAAGGTGGCCTTGAAGGACTGAAAGCTCTCCGATATTGGCCGCAGATTGTTCGCAATTACTCCATCCCTGTACATGATGCCTCAATGGTTAATCTTCTGTACATGTCAATCTATGGAAATCCAACAACAAAGGACATTGCCTTTTCAGTCATGACAGAAAGCCGCCAGTTAACTAATTACTGTCAGGAATCTGTACGACCAACACACAGCAGGCGTTACGCAGAAGCTCTCCAGAACATTGAGGTCCCAGAAGCAATGGAACTATTGGTGAATGCTGTTATTGCAGACAATGCACGTAGGGCTATTCCAGATGAAGCATTTGCTGATGAAGCTGATTCAGCCAATGAAGCTCCAGCATATCTGAAAGCAATGAATGTGATTGAGAATGCACTTTAAGTGCGATATATCAAGGGATATTT
>CATBLW010000193.1 GCA_949486985.1 Prochlorococcus marinus str. MIT 9215 | reverse complement strand
CAGGCCCTGCTGTTTGCCTCTCTGGGGTAAGGGTCGAAGTTGAAGTCCCTGAGCCTGAGGGTTGCTGCCGACGCGATTGATTTGGAGAGGTTTGACCCCAATTTTTACCACCTTGGAATCCATAACCAGGCCACGGCGGATCAGGGCTTGAATCGACTGATTGAGCAGTGGAGAACGCAGGGAATCTTGGGCAGAGCGGTTGCCAATTCCGTCAAGAACAATCCGCCAAGGTTTGTTGAGGGTGAGGCTGCTGAGGTTTTCTGCCTGGCCGACGAGCCTGAGCCCATTGGTTTGGAAGCGTGGTGAGAGTCCGAGTTGCTGAAGCTGCCTCTTTTGCCGTTCAGAGGCTTCAAGGTTCAGCAACATGTCATTGCCAACCCGTTGCAGGAGTGCAGGACCAGTCAGGTCCAGCACGAGCCGGTTCGCCATGCTGCCCTTGCCTCTTCTTAGGCGGGTGATCTGAGCAGTAGGGAACTCAATGCTGAGGGTTGAGTTGCGGCGTCGAACCTTGGCGCCAGTACTGGTCAGCCAGTGGGCCACATTGAGCGTGACTTCATCGGCAATCGTGATTTTTGGTAGCGATTTGAGAGCGGCCTTGCCTCCATACCACTGGAGTTGTTGGCCACTGCGTTCTATGGACTGACGGAACCCCAGCCTTGCGACGAGGAGATCAAGAGGCAACCAAAGCTGCTTCGGCGGTCCTTGGCTTGGGCCTACCCATCGCCAAGTCCCTTGAATCACCTCCCCATCGATGTTCAGCCGATCACCAGAGATGATCTCTGAGGCTCTGAACTCGATTGGCGGCGGCGGCGGCGGCGGTGGGGCAATCATGAGACGGAGGCTAGCTCCGGCTCCTGCCTAAATAGTTGGTAGGAGGTCGGCTGCCTAGGATCATCAATTGCGCCCGTTTTAGGGACGCAAAACCGCTGCTGCAAAGGGAAACAGTTCCTTCGAAGGTTTATGTCTCAAGCCCATCGTTCCCCATGGCCTTACTGCGATAGCAGTGGATCTGCTGCCGTGGATGGTGAGAAGGATGCCTGTGGTGTCGGTTTTCTCGCGCACATTCATGGCGAAGCCAGCAATTGGATCCTGCAACAGGCATTACGAGCCTTGGTATGCATGGAACATAGGGGTGGCTGTGGTGGTGATGGAGATTCCGGAGATGGGGCTGGGTTGCTCTGTGCCATCCCCTGGTCTTATCTCCGGGCTGTTTGGCCAACTGCTGCAGGCATCAGTCAGTCTCCAGGGCTGGGCATGTTGTTTATGCCTCGTGATCAAAGCCGTCGCGAGCAGGCGCATTGTTTGTGTGAGCAGGAGGCGGAGGCCCTTGGTCTCACCAGCTTGGGTTGGCGAGATGTCCCTGTTGAGCCAAGTGTTCTCGGTGAGCTTGCTTGCGAGTCGGCCCCGGTCATTCAGCAGTGGCTGGTGCAGGGCAGTCCATCAGGGGAAGACCTTGAAGCCCTGTTGTTTCGTTTGAGACGGCGGATTGGCGATCGGGTTCGCAAAGCTTGGGGTGCAAACGACAGTGATCTCTATGTCGCCTCGCTAAGTGGCAGAACCGTTGTTTACAAGGGGATGGTGCGTTCGGAGGTGTTGGCAGCGTTCTATGCCGACCTGCGTGATCCTCGCTTTGAGGTTGCTTTTGCTGTTTACCATCGCCGATTTAGTACCAATACCTTGCCCCGGTGGCCATTGGCTCAGCCGATGCGCTTGCTTGGGCATAACGGTGAGATCAATACTTTTCTGGGCAACCTCAACTGGGCGCGGGCCACGGAAGCCAACCTTGATGAGGTCTGGGGTGCTGACGCCGCCGATTTAAAGCCGGTGGTTAATGAGGCGTTTAGTGATTCAGCCAATCTTGACGCCACCCTTGAGCTGCTGGTGCGCAGTGGTCGGCCGATTACAGATAGCTTGCTGACCTTGGTGCCAGAGGCTTTTCGGGATCAGCCAGAACTGGTCGATAAGCCAGCGATTCAGGCCTTTTACGAATACTCCGCGTGCACTCAGGAGGCCTGGGATGGTCCTGCTTTGTTGGTGTTTTCTGATGGTCGCAGTGTTGGTGCCACCCTCGATCGCAATGGTCTGCGGCCCGCTCGTTACTGCATCACCAGTGATGGCTTTGTGGTGATGGGTTCGGAAACAGGTGTGGTGGAACTTGAGGAAAGTCGCATCATTGAGAAGGGTCGCTTAGGCCCTGGGCAGATGCTTGCCGTTGATCTTGAGCAAGGGCGCCTGCTGCGCAATTGGGACGTCAAACAGGAGGTGGCGGCTCGTCATCCCTATGGCGAATGGCTCAAGAAGAATCGACGCACTCTTGGTAATCAGCCTTGGCAACAAGACTTGCAGCTTGGAAATCTTGAGCTTCTTCAGCAGCAGACAGCTTTTGGCTTCACTGCAGAGGATTTCGATTTTGTGATCGACGCGATGGCTGGTGGGGCGAAAGAACCCACCTTCTGCATGGGTGATGACATCCCCTTGGCCGTGTTGTCAGACAAGCCCCACCTCCTTTACGACTACTTCAAGCAGCGCTTCGCTCAGGTCACGAATCCGCCGATCGATCCGCTGCGCGAAAAATTGGTGATGAGCCTGGAGATGCACCTAGGTCAAAGGGGGTCTCCATTAAGGCCTGAGGTTGAGGCGACGCAGGTGATTCATCTCCAAAGTCCGATCCTTAATGAGGCGGAGATGCTTGCTGTTGGTCAGCAGGGATTGCAGACCACAACTCTTTCCACACTGTTACCCGTTACAGAAGGACCAAAGGGGCTTGGCAACGCACTGACCAGGCTTTGTTCTGAGGCTGCGGCTGCGGTTCGCAGTGGTAGCAAGATTTTGATTCTTTCTGATCGTGGGGTTGAGATCAACTCCTCCAATGGCGACGACAGCAAGGCTTTGCGTTTGGCTGGGAATGGAGTCAATGCGACCTCCACATACATCCCTCCACTGCTGGCGGTTGGCGCTGTTCACCATCATTTGCTCAAGCTGTCTTTGCGTTTAAAGACCTCGCTTGTGGTGGACACGGCCCAGTGCTGGAGCACCCATCACTTTGCTTGCCTGATTGGTTATGGGGCCAACGCTGTATGTCCTTGGCTCACGTGGGAAACAACACGCCATTGGTGGCAACTTCCTCGTACCCAGAAGCAGATTGAGACTGGCAAGCTGCCGGCTTTAGCGATTGACCAGGCTCAGGCCAATTTGCGCAAGGCCCTTGAAGATGGGCTGCGCAAAATCCTTTCCAAGATCGGCATCTCGTTATTAGCGAGTTACCAAGGTGCTCAGATTTTTGAAGCGATCGGCATTGGGGCTGATTTGATTGCGTTGGCCTTTAAGGGCACGACAAGCAGGGTCGCTGGGTTGACTATCCATGATTTAGCTAGCGAGACCCTTACTTTTCATGCAAAGGCTTTCCCAGAGCTGGATCGCACCAAACTTGAGTTCATGGGTTTTGTGCAATACCGCAGCAGCGGTGAATTTCATCTCAATACCCCAGAAATGTCGAAGGCCCTGCATGCGGCGGTAAGGACTGGGCCTGGCTATGACCATTTCTCTACCTACAAAACTCTTTTAGAGAATCGCCCGGCCACAGCGTTGCGCGATTTGATCACCTTTGTTCCTGCGCCCCAGCCCTTGCCGTTGGATCAGGTGGAAAGTATCGAGAGCATTTGCAAGCGATTTTGCACCGGCGGCATGAGTCTTGGTGCGCTTTCAAGAGAAGCTCATGAGGTGTTGGCGGTGGCGATGAACCGCATTGGTGGCAAGAGCAACAGTGGTGAAGGCGGCGAAGACCCGGAGCGCTTCAAGATCCTCGACGATGTTGATGGCGAAACCCGCTCAGACACCTTGCCGAGCATCAAGGGCTTGCGTAATGGAGACACAGCCTGTTCGGCGATTAAACAGATCGCTTCGGGTCGTTTTGGTGTCACGCCTGAATATTTGCGCAGTGCAAAGCAACTAGAAATCAAGGTTGCGCAGGGTGCCAAGCCTGGCGAGGGCGGCCAACTGCCGGGGCCAAAAGTTGATGCTTATATCGCCAGATTGCGCAACAGCAAGGCCGGCGTGGCCTTGATCTCGCCGCCACCGCATCACGATATTTATTCCATTGAGGATCTGGCACAACTGATTCATGACCTCCATCAGGTTCATCCAGCGGCCAAGGTGAGCGTCAAGTTGGTTGCCGAGATTGGCATCGGCACGATTGCGGCAGGAGTGGCCAAGGCCAATGCCGATGTGATCCAGATCTCTGGCCACGATGGCGGGACGGGAGCCTCACCGCTGAGTTCGATTAAGCATGCTGGCGGCCCCTGGGAACTGGGACTCACTGAGGTGCACAGATCTCTGCTGGAGAACGGGTTACGAGATCGTGTTTTGTTGCGTGCCGACGGTGGCTTGAAGACGGGTTGGGATGTGCTGATCGCCGCCCTTCTCGGTGCCGAGGAATTCGGCTTTGGCTCGATTGCCATGATCGCTGAAGGATGCATCATGGCTCGCGTCTGTCATACCAATAAATGCCCTGTAGGCGTGGCTACCCAGCAGGAGGTTCTGCGCAAGCGCTTCCCAGGGATCCCTGAGCATGTGGTCAATTTCTTTTTGTTTGTCGCTGAGGAGGTTCGTCAGTTGATGAGTGTGCTTGGGGTTGCCCGGCTAGAGGATTTGATTGGTCGCACAGACCTGCTTCAGTCGCGCAACGTTGAACTGGCCAAAGCACAGTCTCTCGATCTTTCTTGCCTGCTTGATCCCATCCCTGCTGCAGCCGATCGGGCTTGGTTAAGGCATGCCGAGCAAGCCCATGGCAATGGCCTGATTCTTGAAGATCAGCTTTTGGAGGATCCCGATCTGAAGGCTGCGATTGAGGGCCATGGCCGAGTTTCTCGCTCATTGAAGATTGTCAACACCGATCGCAGTGTGTGCGCGCGAATCGCTGGTGAGATTGCCGAGCGGCATGGCAACAGTGGTTTTAAGGGTCAGCTTGATCTCAACTTTGAGGGTGCTGCCGGTCAGAGTTTTGGTGCCTTTGTCTTGCAAGGCATGCATGTTTCTCTCGTTGGCGAGTCCAATGATTACGTCGGCAAGGGAATCAATGGCGGCCGGATCACGGTGGTTCCGCCTTCCGTTGGCAACGATTCAGGCAACCAGGTGATTATTGGCAACACCTGCTTGTATGGCGCTACCGGTGGCGAGCTGTTTGCCTTGGGAAGGGCTGGTGAACGCTTCGCTGTTCGAAACAGTGGAGGGAAGGCTGTTGTCGAAGGTGCTGGTGATCATTGTTGTGAGTACATGACGGGTGGGGTTGTTGTTGTGCTCGGTTCGACTGGGCGCAATGTTGGCGCCGGCATGACCGGTGGAGTGGCCTTCTTGTTGGACGAGCAAGACGGGGTTAGTGCTCGTGTGAATCGAGAGATTGTGGAGATCTCTGAGCTCGTGACTGCTGAACAGGAAGCCATCATTAAGCCTCTACTGGAGAGGCATGCTGATCAAACGGGCAGCGTCAAAGCCAGAGAAATATTGTCCAATTGGAGCAGCTGGAAGCAGCGCTTCAAGGTTCTTGTCCCACCAAGTGAAAAGGCCAATGTGGGTCTTGCTTCAAGGGAACAGGTTGTGGTTTGAGAGTTCAGGGATGCCTTGGTTCATAAAAACTGAGGCCTTCACGGCGGAGACGTTGCAACTGCCAAGCGATCAGCGGCAAGAGCACATTCAGACTCATCGCGTCTGGGTCGAGGGGTGCAAGAGAGCAGGTTGGAAGATTGTTAGTGGTTATCTTGTCGATCAGCAACAGAAGCCAGGTGGCGGCGGATTGATGTTTTTGCAAGCCCCTTGCTTTGAAGATGCGCTTCAGTTGATTGAGCAGGATCCGATGATTGCGTCTGGTCTTGTTAAGTGGAACCTGCAGGAATGGATCCCTGTGATTGGAGAGTTGATGATTTGAGAAGTTGAGTTGTCTTGATGATCAATAATTAAGCCCATTGAATAATGATTTAACTTCCTGGAATCCATTCTCGATTTGAACTTTTTCTCTTGATTGTTTCCCTTTAGCGAGGGTGGGCGGCCATCAGCCGTTGTACGTCTCCAGCGTGATAGCTGCTGCGTGTGAGCGGTGTGCTGACAACCTGCAGAAATCCCAGTTTGGTTTCGCCCACATGTTTGAAATGTTCGAATTGTGCTGGTGTCACAAAGCGATCGACTGGTAGATGCTTAGGGCCTGGCGAGAGATATTGCCCGATGGTCACAATGTCGACTTGGTGACGGCGTAGATCGGCTAATACCTCCAGTATCTCTTCGTCTGTTTCGCCAAGTCCCACCATTAGGCCTGATTTGCTGTAAGCACGAGGCCAACCTTCTCGCACGCGATGCAGTAGTTCGAGGGAGCGCTCGTAAATCCCTTGAGGCCTGGTTCTGCGGTAAAGCCTTGGCACGGTTTCAATGTTGTGGTTCAGCACATGGGGGGATGCTTCCATCACGGTTTGCAGTGCTTGCGCATCGCCGCAGAAATCTGGAATCAACAACTCAATTGTGGTGAAGGGATTGAGTTGTTGAATGGCTTTGATGCATGCAGCGAACTGACTCGCTCCCCCATCGGGCAGGTCATCTCTGTTCACTGAGGTGATCACAACATGGCGAAGTTGCATTCTGGAAACAGCTTCGCTCAGCCGTTGAGGCTCGCTGGGATCAAGTGTCCTTTCGCTTTTATCGAAGTCGATATCGCAGTAAGGGCAGGCTCGTGTGCAGCCAGGCCCCATGATCAAAAAGGTGGCGGTGCCACCGGCGAAGCATTCGCCGATATTTGGACAGCTCGCTTCTTGGCAGACCGTCTTGAGCTTTAGGTCCACGAGTAGGTCGGCCACATTGCCGATTCGCTCTTGCTGGGGAGCTTTGACACGCAACCAGTCGGGTTTGATCACGGTCTTGTTAGGCATGAGATGACTTCAGAACCCCACTGTTAGCCGCAGTTCCAGGCGGCTTAATCTTCTACAGTGAGCCTATCGGGATGTAGCGCAGCTTGGTAGCGCACTTCGTTCGGGACGAAGGGGTCGCAGGTTCGAATCCTGTCATCCCGATATTGCCTAATGGCTGCAAACATTTCCTGCAGTGAATCCGAATCGACTGGATTACAACTTGTTTTTGCTGAAGATGTGCTTGCTAATGAGGTCGCCTGAGAAGCAACAGCTGATGAATTCTGTTTGTTGGTCACAAAGTTGTTCCCATCAATCCAACAACAGCGCAGACTGCTTAATAGAAAACATTGCTTGTAAAGACTTGCAGGGCAATCTGTATTGATGAAGTTCGCGATTCTTGCCATTGCCGCTGCAATCGCGGTTGCACTAATGGTGTTAAACCCACGGATTGCTTTTGATCACAGTCGACCTGTCTATGTGGTGTCCTGTCGAACAGAGTGGACTGCTCATTGGTGGGGAGCATTTGGAGATGGAGGTTTATTCGGCCTCTACTCACTGAACTCAGCGGCTCAAGCAACAGTGGCCAATACCGCAGGGCTGGAATACGTTTCAGCCAATCAGCAACTGGCTATGGCGATGAGCACGTTGATGAAGCCATGCCGTTGAAGCGATCTCGTTGAAATTATGTCGTTGTCGACAGGGCTTTTGCTTTCAATGGCTGGATCTCTGTTGTGGATCGATACTAGAAAAGCAAACCCTCGTTTCACTGTGGCCAACCGCGGTAGCCTCGCTTTAGAGATGTTTTTGTGGCATTGGTGATTGACAAAAGTTACATCGTCATTCACGACCTGCATGTGATCAGGCTGGCGATTTCGTGAGCAAGGCCGATGCCGATGCCTTGGTGCTTGGCTCAGGGCCTGGTGGGCTCGCCATGGTTGCGGCCCTTGCATTGGAGGGGCTGGATGTCATGGCGCTCACGCTTGGCGATCCTTTGGAGCCATGGCCTTTTACTTATGGAATTTGGGGAGAGGAAGTTGATTCCCTAGGCCTGGATCAATTGCTTGCGCACCGATGGTCGAATACGGCGAGCTATTTCGGCGCGGGTTCGCTTGACCCTGAATCTCCTGCTAATCGCTCCACACCCCACGACCGTGACTATGGCCTGTTTGACAAGGTGAAGTTGCAGCAGCATTTGTTTCAGCAAGGTCAAGCCGCTGGTGTGCAGTGGCATCGCGGTCTCGCCACTGAATTGTCTGTCGATGCTGCTTGCACGACTGTGACCACGGCTGATGGCACAAAACTTCGCGCTCGGTTGGTCGTTGATGCCACTGGCTATGAGCCGGTGTTCCTGAAGCAGTTCAAGCAGGGACCTTTAGCGATACAAACCTGTTATGGCGTTGTTGGCCGTTTTAGTGGACCGCCCGTTGAGTCCGGGCAATTTGTATTGATGGATTATCGCTGTGATCATCTCAGCGAGGTTGAACAGAGAGACCCCCCCACATTCCTCTATGCGATGGATCTTGGAGGTGGGCGCTTTTTCTTGGAGGAAACGTCGCTAGGTCTAGCGCCACCAATGTCGTTAGACCTTCTTCGCTCCCGACTAGAGCGCCGTTTGGCACATCGTGGCTTGTCGATCATCGAATTGGAACATGAGGAGTTTGGCCCGTTTTTGCCAATGAATTTGCCGTTGCCAGATCTGAAGCAGCCAGTTTTGGGTTTTGGTGGCGCGGCCTCGATGGTTCATCCAGCCACTGGCTATTTGATTGGGGGGCTTTTGCGCAGGGCTCCAGCTGTCGCGAAAGCCTTGCGGGGCGCAATGGCCGACCCTGCCGCTTCCTCTCAAACTCTTGCAGCCGTTGGCTGGGCGGCACTGTGGCCCGCGGAGTTGCTACGCAAGCAAGCGCTTTATCAATTTGGTTTGGAGAAGTTGATCCGCTTCCCTGATCCACAGTTGCGGGACTTTTTCACAAGTTTCTTTGCTCTCCCAAATTCGCAGTGGTATGGCTTCTTGACCAATACCCTCACTCTTCAAGAGTTGGTTGCTGCGATGTGGCGCATGTTTGTGAGTGCCCCTTGGAGTGTGCGCTGGGGATTGATGGGCATGCAAGGCAGAGAGTTAAAGCTGCTTTGGCGATTTTTGAGTGCAAAAGACTAAGGAATTGGCCTGCAGCATGCATCTTTGAATATGAATTTCAGCGCTTTTCTTGATGATTCTCAGCCGTTTTGAATTGGTCGGCAATTCAGATCATTAACCAATCCTATTGGCTAAGTCTATTAATTAAGTCTATTGATTAAGTCTATTAATTAAGATCAATGAGCAAGCTAAGTGTCGAAGTTGATTGTCGAGGTTGATTGACGAAGCCATTGTCTAAGGCAATGAGCTAAACCCGCTAAGCCAGCCCTGAAGCTTGCCTGGCGGCTTGATTCAATTCAATTCAGCGCCTGGATATCCCCTTGGTGTCACCATGGCTCCGTCTTGGCAACGGCTGCTCATGTTGCCGATTAGAACCAGTGTGAGCATGTCAACCTCCTCTATAGGCAGGGTTTTAAGAGTGTGGAGGGTGATGTTTTCTCCTGTTCGGCCTAGTTGTCGCGCTAATACAACAGGAGTACTGCTTGGCCGATAGTTGAGGAACAGTTCAATCGCTTGTTGGAGCTGCCAATCTCGACCCTGTGATCGCGGGTTGTAGAGGGCAACGACAAAGTCGCCACGAGCGGCTCCTTCCAGACGCTTTTCAATCGTTGGCCATGGTGTGAGCCGGTCGCTAAGGCTCACGGTGCAAAAGTCATGCATCAGTGGGGCACCCACTCTTGCGGCGGCGAGTTGAAGGGCCGAAATCCCTGGATGCACTTCAAATGCTGGTCTTTCCATGCTCGGCATGTCCAGCCATAGCTCCAGAGCCAGGCCAGCCATGCCGTAGATACCACTGTCTCCAGAAGAAATCAGTGCGACTCGAGCGCCTGCTTGGGCTAAGTCCATGGCCTGCTGGCAGCGTTCTTTTTCTTTGGTCAGTTTTCCGTCGAGACGGGCTTGATCAGAACGTCGCAGTGGTTCCAGTAGATCGAGATAGAGGCTGTACCCGACCCAAGCGCTGCAGCGGGCGAGGGCTGAACGGACATCTTGAGTCAACAGGGCGAGGTCCCCAGGACCGCTTCCGATCAAATGAAGCTCGCCACGTTGAGGAGCAAATGGTTGAAGGGATTCCGCAATGGCGATTGTTGCGGCACCGCATTCATTGCTTTGGGCTTGATGGATCTGTTTGTTATGCAGCAACGCGCCACCGTTGCCAGCGGCGAGTAGCGCTGCGGCTTCGGCAACGGACGCCGTGCCAATTTCAGCTTTCACTACTGCAGAAGGGGTTGGCACTGTTACGTCGTTAAGCCTTTCAGCGCTGAAGAAGCGCAAGGGCCAGTTGTTCGCTTTTGCTAGCTCGAGCAGGGCAGGCTCATCTGCTTTGAGATCAATGCTGGCAAGACCAGCCACGGCTTCTTGCGCAAGGTTTGCATCCCTCAAGGCTGATGCAATGCCTCGATCCAGCAGGCTCCGAGATGTGTTGCGCTCGCAGCCCACACCCAGCCAGATGCTGGCCGGATGCCATCCATAAGGCGCGCTGATTTTGGGGCCGATGCTCAGCTTGGCTATTGCAGCATCAGGACTTGTGATGTTGGTTTTAAGGCTTGTGGTTGAGGCCGTAGCCGTTTGCCATAGCAGTGAGCCGGCGTGTTGCTCAACGTTGAGGCTCTCACCCCTGGCCTGAGACAACATCAGTTGATGCCAGGCATCATCGCTGCCGCTTCTTTGCCAGCCCCACGCAAAACCAAAGCTATCGATGGCTAGCCGTTCTTGGCTGCTGCAGTTGCTAGTGAGAATGGGATCGCTGCCCAGAGCTGCTGCGAGTTCGAGGGCAAGTTGTTCAGCGCCGGCTTGATGTCCGCCAAGCACTGGCACCACGTAATTAGCCTTGGCATCAAGCACGAGGATGGCAGGATCCCGCTGCTTATCGATGAGCAGTGGTGCGATCAGCCGGGTTACGGCTCCAATGGCACCAACAATCATCACAACCCCGCCAGGTTGCCAGTAGCTGCGAAGTAGCTCGCTGGCTTGGTTGACGAGTAGGTCTTGAGGAATGGACTTCAGCGTTGAGGCGGCGCTAGGTGTCAGTGCAAGTTGATCAACATGGTTGTCGCGTTTAAGGCGTTGCAACAAAGGCCAAGCACCAGCGGATAGTCCGATGGCTAGGCGCTTGATCGTGGGACTGGCTTTTGAGGAATTGATCCGATTCAGGGCGGTGTCTTCAGGAGGAGGGTTGATTGCGATCTGATGGCAGTTATTTCACTGCGAGGGGCTCACTTGTCAGTGGTTTTCCTGTCAAGGGATCACCTGTAAGTGGCTCATCTGTAAGTGGATCATCTTGAACGGGCTCACTTTTAAGTGGCTCACCTTTACGTGACTCAGTTTTTAGTGGATCAGCTTTCAGTGGCTCACCTTTGATCTCATCAGCATTGGCGGCGGGTCGTTTTTTGTTCCCTTTAATGCTGCTGCCTGAGGCGCTTCCCTTTGAATCGCTAGGGCTTGAGTCGCTGTTATTCGATTCATGGCTTGCTTCAGCTTCAAAGCTTGCTTCAGCTTGTTTTGCTGCAATCGATTCTCGCAACGTTGGCTCAGGCTGTTTGGCGTTTTTGTTGTCTTTAGAGGCTGATTCTTGAGACCCTGCTGTTGTGTTTGCAGGTTCTCCAGTCAATGGAATGGGGAGATCTGATTGACGTGATGATGGTGTTGGCTTCTTTGAGGTTGCCGCAGTAGGGGGCTGATCAGGTTGTTTCGCATTGGTTTCATTGCCTTTCTCCTGGCGGCTTTTGATCGAGGGTTGTTGCTTCAAAGGCAGGTCTTCAGTTGGAGATTGCTCAAGCAAAGCCTTTTTAATCAAAGGTTTTGCCGCCAAAGGCTTTTCAATCAACGGCTTTTCCATTGAAGGCTTATCAATCGAAGGCTTATCAACCAAATCTTTCTGAATGATTGCTTGTTCGATCAACGGCTCTTGGTTCAAAGGTTCTTTGTCTGCTGCTAGAGGTTCTCCAAGCAGTCGTCCGAGTTCGTTGTCACTCAGTTTCGCTTGCATCCATATCGGTCGTGCCTTCGCTTTTTGATCGACAGCCTTGAGTTGGTTGTTAAACACGGGCTCGATGGGTTCTCCTAAGCCATCAAGCAATTCCAGTTGCACAGCACTGCTCCCAGGGGGCAGGCCTTTGAGCCAGACAGCTTCTTGATGGTCCATTAGGAAGCTGTCGCCATTGATGCTGACGCGCAGGCGCCAGCGGCCATCTCCTTCCTTGAGGTTTTGCAGAGGAGCGTTCCAGGTCAGGGAGTCCAGCAGCAGTGGCTCACCAGAGCTGAGTTCAGACGGGCTCACTGTCACCAACCATGGGGCGTCGTCAGCTGGTTGGGTTCCTGTTAATGGTTGCAGCATATGGAGCCTCCACTGGAGGCTGGCTTCTGGTTCCTTGACGGCTTCTCCCCAGGGGTAGGCGGCATAAGCAGTAAGTCTGTGACTGCCAGGCCGAAGCCCCTTCATGGCGATACGTAGTTTCTCCCCGTCCTGTTTGCTAATCCTTATGGGTTGGTCTTCATCGATCTGCACCACGACATGGGCACCAAGGCCCAGCTCAGGATCGATGGCCAATGGCCAGTCTTGGATTTTGAGAACCAGCTCCCAATTCTCTTGTTTGAGAACAGCACCAGTTGTTGGGCTTTCAAGTTTCAGTTGAGGGTGGTGTTGATTCAGGCGCTCGCGCAGTTGCTGAACGGCTCCTGGAGGGGCCACTTCCTGAAGATTCCCAGATGGAGTGGATGGGGGGATTGGTGGAGCGCCAGCTCTTGAGCCGCGCTCGGCTTGACCATCAAATGGCCATTTTGGGATGGCTTGGACTGGCTTGATGTTCAGCAGTGTCAACAGAACAACCAGGAGCAGGCTTTGCAGCAAAGGCCAAGCCCTGATTGGCCATAGCGAAGTCCCCATGAGCTGATGAGGCCGGCCCGGACGCGGCATGGGACGCTTTGCAAGATTGCTGCATTCTGGGCAAAGATCAGGCCTTAAACGGTCTTCTGCGCCGCTTCGAAAGAGGCAGAAGGTTTATTTATGTTAAATAGCGATAAAAATGCTGTTCATTTGCACTTCAGATCAAGGCATTTTGCTCCCTATGTGCTATCTGCGGAATTTGTCAGCCCCCTGATAGCAAGGGGTTCTTGGCTGTATAGAACATTTGTTACCGGCTTTCGTAGTGAGTGCTTCTCCCCCTTATGCTTCTGGGAGCGGTCCCCTTATAGGGGCCCAAAGTTCCAGTGTGGATAAAGGTTTCGGCTTTTTCATGCTGGTTCCCGGAGGCAACATCATTTATTTGATGCCGCCCCGGTGCCCGGGCAATCCTTAGGGGTTGCTTGTATCCAGGGGGTGGCCCTCCACCTCGATCCCGTCCCTCGAGGAACCTCTCGATGACCATTAGCCCACCAGAGCGTGGGAATAAGGCGAAGCCTGTCTATGACCAGCCGGTAGACCGGGACCATGTTCCGGCCAACTTCGATTTTGCGGAGAAACCTGGCTCTTTTTCACGCTCGCTCGCCAAAGGTCCCAATTCCACAACCTGGATTTGGAACCTCCACGCTGACGCTCACGACTTCGACACCCACATAGGAGACCTTGAAGAGGTCAGCCGAAAGATTTTTTCGGCCCACTTCGGTCACCTTGCAGTTGTTTTTATTTGGTTTAGTTGCATCTTCTTCCAAGGAGCGCGCTTCTCCAATTACGCCGGCTGGTTGTCAGACCCCACGCACGTGAAACCAAGTGCGCAGGTTGTCTGGCCCATCGTTGGCCAAGAAATCATGAATGGCGATATGGGTGCCGGATTCCACGGCATCCAAATCACCTCAGGTGTTTTCCAGATGTGGAGAGCCTGGGGCATTACCAGTGATGTCGAGCTTATGGCTTTAGCCATTGGCGCGCTGGTGATGGCTGCTCTAATGCTGCATGGCGGCATTTACCACTATCACAAGGCTGCTCCAAAGCTTGAGTGGTTCAAAAAGATTGAGTCGATGCTCCAGCACCATCAGATTGGTCTGATTGGTTTGGGCTCCCTCGGCTGGACAGGTCACTTGATTCATGTGGCCAATCCAACCGGAGCCATGTTGGATGCAATCGATGCTGGTTCGCCGCTTGTGCTTGATGGTAAGACCATCGCCACTGTGGCTGACATCCCTCTTCCTCACGAGCTTTATAACCCTGATCTAGTTGGTCAGATTTATCCAGGCTTGGCTTCTGGGATCTCGAACTTCTTCTCAGCAAACTGGTGGGCTTTCAGTGATTTCCTTACCAATAACGGTGGGGTGAATCCTGTTACCGGCAGCTTGTGGAGCACTGACATTGCTCATCACCATTTGGCATGGGCAGTTTTTGCCATGTTTGGTGGCCACGTTTACCGGAACCGATTCGGTGTTGGTCACAGCATGAAAGAGGTGATGGATAACGCCAAGGGCGATCCACTCCTTTTCCCTGCTCCAAATGGGCACCAGGGCATTTTTGAGTTCTTGTCCAATAGCTGGCATGCCCAGCTTGGTTTGAACTTGGCCATGGTTGGCTCTGCCAGCATCATCGTGGCGCATCACATGTATGCGTTGCCTCCATATCCCTATATGGCGATTGATTACCCGACACAGCTTGGGCTTTTCACTCACCACATGTGGATTGGTGGCTTGTTTATTTGTGGCGCTTCTGCTCATGCAGGCATTGCCATGGTTCGGGATTACAACCCCGCTATCCATGTAGACAATGTTCTCGACAGGTTGCTCAAGTCACGAGATGCCTTGATCAGTCACCTCAACTGGGTGTGCATGTGGTTGGGCTTCCACAGCTTTGGCCTCATGGTCCACAACGACTCAATGCGTGCATTGGGCCGTCCTCAGGACATGTTCAGCGATACGGGAATCCAGCTTCAGCCTGTCCTGGCTCAGTGGGTTCAAAATGTTTGGGCCGCTTCAGTTGGCACCTCTTCTGCTGTCGGAACAGCAGGTTCTCTGCCAGGAGCAGTGAGCCCTGTTTTCCACGGTGATGTTGTTGCTGTTGGTGGCAAGGTTGCGCTTTCTGCAATTCCTCTTGGAACAGCAGATCTCATCCTTCACCACATTCACGCGTTCACGATTCACGTGACTTTGCTCATCCTTCTTAAGGGTGTGCTCTATGCAAGAAGCTCCCGCCTTGTTCCTGATAAGGCGAATCTTGGCTTCCGCTTCTCATGTGATGGACCAGGTCGTGGTGGTACATGTCAGGTTTCCTCTTGGGACCACGTGTTCCTAGGCCTCTTCTGGATGTACAACTCCATTTCGGTCATCATCTTCTACTTCTCATGGAAGATGCAGAGCGACGTATGGGGAACCGTCAATGCAGACGGGAGTGTGACCCACCTCGCTCCAGGCAGTTTTGCGCAAAGCGCAGTAACTGTTAATGGTTGGTTCCGTGACTTCCTTTGGGCACAGTCTGCTCAGGTTCTTAATAGCTATGGTTCTGAAACCACTGGCTATGGCTTGTTGTTCCTCGGAGGACATTTCCTCTGGGCCTTCAGCTTGATGTTCCTGTTTAGCGGCCGTGGCTATTGGCAAGAGCTGTTTGAATCCATTATTTGGGCTCATAACAAGCTCAAGCTTGCTCCGACCATTCAACCCAGAGCCTTGTCAATTACTCAAGGCCGTGCCGTTGGTGTCACCCATTTCCTTGTGGGTGGTATAGCGACAACCTGGGCCTTCTTCCACGCCCGCCTTCTTGGGCTTGGCTGACCTTTCCTGACCTTTCCCCCACATGGCAACGAAATTTCCTTCGTTCAGCCAGGGTCTGGCACAGGACCCTACAACCCGCCGTATTTGGTACGGCATTGCCACGGCTCACGACTTCGAGAGCCACGACGGCATGACCGAAGAACGGCTTTACCAAAAGCTGTTCTCTACCCATTTCGGTCATCTCGCCATCATTGCGCTGTGGGTTGCTGGAAACCTGTTCCATATCGCCTGGCAGGGCAACTTTGAACAGTGGGTCGCCGACCCACAACATGTTCGCCCGATTGCACACGCAATTTGGGATCCTCATTTTGGTCAAGGCATTACTGATGCTTTGACTCAGGCTGGCGCATCCAACCCAGTCAATATTTCTTACTCAGGTCTGTACCAATGGTGGTACACGATCGGAATGCGCACCAACACAGAGCTCTACCAGGGCGCCATCTTCATGGACATCCTGGCTTGTTGGATTCTGTTTGGTGGTTGGCTGCATCTTCAGCCAAGATTCCGTCCTTCCCTGGCTTGGTTTAAGAATGCCGAAGCCATGATGAACCACCACTTGGCGGTTCTCTTCGGTTTCAGCAATATCGCTTGGGCTGGCCACTTGATCCACGTTGCAATACCTGAAGCACGTGGTCAGCACATCGGTTGGGATAACTGGCTAACTGTGCTGCCTCACCCAGATGGTTTGGCACCATTGTTCACTGGCAATTGGGGCGCCTATGCGCAGAACCCCGATTCTCTCAATCATGTTTTCGGCACCTCTGAAGGTGCTGGTACAGCGATCCTTACCTTCCTCGGAGGAGTACATCCTCAAAGTGGAGCCCTTTGGCTCACTGATATTTCACACCACCACATGGCGATTGGCGTCATCTTGATTATTGGTGGCCACATGTACCGGAATACCTTCGGTATTGGTCACACTTTCAAGGAGATCACCGACGGCCATAACACTAATCACCCCAATGACCCTCATACAGGGCATTTCGGTATTAGTCACACGGGTATCAGTGAAACGATCAACAACTCGCTTCACTTTCAGTTGGGCTTGGCCCTCGCTTCCATTGGTGTTGCTTGCAGCTTGACTGCCCAGCACATGGGTGCTTTGCCTTCCTATGCATTCATTGCACAGGATTACACCACCCAGTCAGCGTTATTTACGCATCACCAGTACGTCGCCATCTTCTTGATGTGCGGAGCTTTCTCTCACGGCGCGATCTTCTTCGTCCGTGACTATGACCCAGAAGCCAACAAGGACAATGTTCTTGCCAGGGTTCTGGATTCAAAAGAAGCTCTGATTAGCCATTTGAGCTGGGTCTGCATGCTGCTTGGCTTCCACACCCTGGGCATCTATGTCCATAACGATGTGGTTGTTGCTTTCGGTACTCCCGAGAAGCAGATCCTTGTAGAGCCGATCTTTGCTCAGTTCTTGCAAGCGACTAGCGGCAAGATGATGTACGGCATTGACGTACTTCTTGCTAATGCCAATGGTGCGGCGAGCATGGCTGCTGCCAATATCCCTGGTGATCATTATTGGCTTGATCTTGTTAATGCTGGTCCTGAAACCACTAACTTCTTGCCAATAGGTCCTGGTGACTTCCTTGTTCACCACGGCATTGCTCTTGGTCTTCACACCACCGCTTTGATCTTGATTAAAGGCGCGCTGGATGCACGTGGATCCAAGCTGATGCCCGACAAGAAGGACTTTGGTTATGCCTTCCCTTGTGATGGACCTGGTCGTGGAGGTACTTGTGATATCTCTGCCTGGGACTCCACCTACATGGCTATCTTCTGGGCACTCAATACCGTTGCCTGGGTGACCTTCTATTGGCACTGGAAGCACCTGACCATTTGGTCTGGTAATGCTGCTCAGTTCAATGAATCGAGCACCTACTTGATGGGTTGGTTCAGAGATTACTTGTGGCTCAATAGCTCACAGATCATCAACGGCTATAACCCGTTTGGTGTGAATAATCTCTCCCCATGGGCCTTTATGTTCCTGGCTGGTCACCTGGTCTGGGCAACAGGCTTCATGTTCCTGATCTCCTGGAGGGGTTACTGGCAGGAACTCATCGAGACCTTGGTTTGGGCCCACCAGCGTTCACCAATTGCCAACCTTGTTGGCTGGCGTGATAAGCCTGTAGCCCTGTCGATCGTTCAAGCCCGTTTGGTTGGTGTCACTCACTTCGCAGTGGGCAACATCTTTACCTTCGGAGCCTTTGTGATCGGATCAACGGCCGGTAAGTTTGGTTAGCTACTTTCTTTAATTCCGCTCTTTATAAGGGTTGGGCTTAAAACTTTCTTACCCGTCAGGTTCTGCCTGACGGGTTTTTTTATGGTTTGCGTTGATTGTGATGAAGTGATTGCAGGCAGGTTATGGATTTTTATCAGAGGGATGAGGTGATCAGGGATGATTGGTGGTTTGGATATTGAATTGACAAGTTGAATGAGCACGCTCATCATTTAGGCCTTTATGACGAATGGAATTTGCCATTCTGAGCTTGCCTTTCAGTGATTGATTTAATGAGTTTTATCTAACAGTATT
>CATBLW010000192.1 GCA_949486985.1 Prochlorococcus marinus str. MIT 9215 | reverse complement strand
GTGAAAATATCAACCTTACGGCGCGTGGCTGGATGAACAGCATCCTTATTCGTCATCAATCCATCCTTTAACGCTGTATGAGCCGTGCTTGCAGGCCTAAGAGCTGATACCAATTCAGCAGTTGCTTTCATGATCTGATTAGCCAATTCAGCATTAGCACGAAGATTGGCCAACACCATCTCAACTGAAACGCTCTCATGGTCACCATGCCAACAGTCGTAGTCGGTAGCCATCGACAACGAGGCATAGGCAATCTCAGCTTCACGAGCCAATCGCGCCTCCGTGTGGTTGGTCATGCCAATGACCGCACAACCCCAACTGCGATAAAGATTGGATTCAGCACGCGTTGAGAATGCTGGGCCTTCCATCGCCAAATAGGTTCCATCGCGATGCAACTGACGGCCATCTGGCATCAACCCCTCCCCTGCATCAGCCAAAAGGCGCGCAAGCGTTGGGCAAAAAGGATCGGCCATCGATACATGCGCAACTGCACCTTCACCAAAAAAGGTCAAAGGGCGCTGATGGGTGCGATCAATAAATTGATCTGGAACCACCATGTCGAGAGGTCGTACCTGCTCCTGCAATGAGCCAACAGCAGAAGGGGAAAGAATCCAGCGCACTCCTAGGGAGCGCATCGCCCAGATATTCGCCCGGTACGGCACATCCGTGGGCGTAAACGTGTGATGTCGACCATGGCGAGCCAAAAAGACCACCTCAATCCCGCCGAGATTCCCTAAACGCAGAGCATCTGAAGGCTTGCCATAGGGAGTGTCGATCTCAAGTTCCTGAATATTCTCAAGCCCTTCAATGGAATAGAGGCCGCTACCTCCCAAAATCCCTAAACGAGCATCATCAAGAGAAAAAGGTGTTTCGTAAGCCAATCAACGGCGATCAACTATTAATCATCATAGCTTTTCAAAAGATCGAATCGCCTCAATGGATCACCAAGAAGGATCCGCAAGATCATTCAAAATACCAAACGAGCAAAGGCCTCATTTTCCTTAAGGAATAATCTATCCAGAAAGAATCAGAGGACGGCATAAGTACAAAAGCATACAAACAAACAAAGCGACAGGGCAGCAAATATCGACGACAAAATACAAAGGCAGAAGCCAATCTCAACCTCTTTCCAATCACCTCAATCGAAACGGTGTCAGATGAGAACTGTCATCGCCATGATCATCCATCAATAAGAGCAAAGCCTTAATTCATCAAGACAGATCCACTAGCAATCGATGCTCTCTCAAAAGCAACCAACAAGTGGCCTGCCTCGCTTGGATTGTCAGGGGAAGGAGCTTGCCCACCGATACATACATAGACAGATGCTTGAACTAATCTTCAAAGAGAACAGCCTTAAGAGAACAGCTGTGAACAAGTCATGAACATTGACGGCAAAGCCTGGCGGACAATATGGCTCGAAGAGGGAGGACGCACAGTTGGAGTGATCGACCAAACCCAACTGCCTCACAAATTCAGCACACGAAAGCTCAAGAATTGCCATGATGTTGCCATCGCCATTGAAACGATGGTGGTACGTGGCGCACCACTGATCGGTGTTAGCGGTGCCTATGGCTTAATGCTTGCTCTGCAAGAAGACCCCAGCAATGCAGGCCTTGCTGCAGCCTTTAAGCAGCTGAATGCCACACGACCAACAGCTGTGAACCTGCAGTGGGCACTCAAGCGCATCGCCAACACCGTGAAGCCTCTAGCAGAAGCAGAGCGCGCCGATGCTGCAAGAGCCGAAGCCAATCGCATTGCCAACGAAGATGTTGGGATGTGTGAGTCAATCGGCAACCATGGTCTCGACATCATCAGAGGCCTTACCGCTGCCAGGCCCGCACATCGGCAACAAGAACCGATCAGAATTCTCACCCACTGCAATGCTGGCTGGCTGGCCACCGTTGACTGGGGGACTGCTTTGTCGCCGATCTACAAGGCCCACCGTGCCGGCATCAACCTGCATGTTTGGGTAGATGAAACCCGCCCTCGCAATCAGGGAGCCAGTCTCACTGCCTTTGAACTTGCTCGCGAGGGTGTCCCTCATACCGTGATCGTTGACAACGCAGGCGGCCATCTGATGCAACATGGCCAGGTGGATGCAGTCATCGTTGGCAGCGATAGAACCACAGGCTGTGGTGACGTTTGCAACAAAATCGGCACCTACCTCAAGGCCCTAGCCGCCCATGACAACAACGTGCCTTTCTACGTGGCTCTCCCAATTTCAACAATCGACTGGTCACTCTGCGATGGAGTCGCCGATATTCCTATCGAGGCACGTTCTTCGATGGAAGTGACCCACATCCAAGGTCGAGACGCCAACAATGACATCACCCATGTGCAGCTCTGCCCGGATGGCAGCGAAGGATTCAACCCAGCCTTTGACGTGACCCCTGCGCGGTTGATTACTGCCCTAATCACAGAGCGCGGTGTAACCGAGGCCAGCCAAGCTGGGCTGAAAAAGCTTTACAGCAATATCTAAAGAACATTAATTCCGCATAAAATCAGCAGCAAATACTCTAAGCAAAAGCCATCTAAATTAGAATTTATGCCGAAAAATGTCACAGCAAGCAAGCAGCAATTGACCGACAAATAACAAGAATCATTGACACTTCACTGGCTTAGAGTCGAGGCAAAATGCAAGAGGAAAGCTCTTTAATACAACAAAAGAAACCACGGATCGCTCCCAACCAAACCCTTACCAGCAAAGCCCTTTTAAAGCCGACACAAGCATCCAACCAAGGCCAGAACTATAACTACGAATCCTAAGAAAAACAATCAACATCTCTAAAATCT
>CATBLW010000191.1 GCA_949486985.1 Prochlorococcus marinus str. MIT 9215 | reverse complement strand
CTAAATATTGTTGGCTGGATATTGTTGGCTGGATTGCGTTGCCTGATTGTTATTCCTCAGGAATTGCCCAGTTCTGATCCAGTGCTTGATGTTGATGTTGGATCAGCCTCTCATGGCTAATAGGTCCTTTTAAATGTGTCCAGGGCATGATTCGGGATGTCTCCCAAGTTTCATGCACGATTTCTGACCATGGAGGAGGTGAAGGCAGGGGTATGGCTTGCTCGCTTGTGGTCGAGAGTTCTCCTTCCCTTGCAGCTCTATAGGCTTTTTTCCAACCTCCTAGTTTGTTCTGAGACCCTCTGACTGATGCAATCACTGGGGCGAGACGACGATCGCTACGAGATAGCAGGGCTTGAATCACGCTCCAGCCAAAACTTTCTGGTCGGAAAGCAATGCCTTTTGGTTTCAGTTGCTTGGCGAGCCTTTTGAGGCGTTTTTCTGCCTCAGGTCGTACTCCTTGCCATTGGAAGGGTGTGTGCGCTTTGGGGACAAATGTGCTGACTCCAAGGGTGAGGCGTAAGCCGGGGGTGCTTTTTTTGAGTTCGATTAGTAGTTCTGCTGTGGCCTCAACATCAATGTCTGCTTCGGTTGGCAGCCCCACCATGCCGTAAAGCTTTAGCCCGCTGAGGCCGCCTTCCTTTGCATATCTGGCCGCAGCAAAAATTTCTTCCTGAGCCAGTTTTTTATTCACCATTTTTCGTATGCGATCGCTTCCACTTTCGATGGCAATGGTGAGCGACTTGCTGCCGCGACGGGTCAGGATCTGAGTGAGCTCTGAGCTTACTGTTGCTGCTCGCACTGAACTAACGCTGAGGTGAATGTCATCGAAGCAATCTTGATTGAGCCATTGCAGTAACTCTGTAAATTCTGGGTGTTGGGTAACTGATGCGCCCAACAATCCGAGCCGTTTGGTGACAGATAGGCCCTTCTCCACAGCGGGGATTAGACCGTCTTCAAGGGATGGAGTTCTGAAGGGCAAGGTCAGGTAACTCGCCATGCAGAAGCGACACAGTTCAGGGCAGCTGCGCACAACTTCCACCATGTGGATATCAGGCCATGCTGCTTCTGGTGTAATCACTGTTGAGTGGCTAAGGCTATTGCCACGCCAGGTTTGTTTGCTTATTGATTCGGGCGCATGCGCTGTGATCGGCTTGACGGCCAAAAGGACTCCATCAGAGTCGTATTCAGGGGCATAAAACCCTGGTATATAAACGCCTGGAATTCTTGTAAGCGCTTGCAAGCGCTGCAGTCTTGGCAGCTCTTTCACCTCTTGTAGAGCATCGATGAAGGCCGGTAAAAGCTCTTCGCCATCGCCGAGTAGAACAACGTCGAAGAAAGGGGCTAAAGGTTCGGGGTTGGCGGTGAGAACGGGTCCACCACCAAACACGATCGGATCCTCTTCTCCTCGCTGATGGCTCCAGATGGGGATGCGGTTCTCTTCTAGGAGATCGAGAAGTACGGGGCCATCCAGTTCCCAGCTCAGGGAAAGGCCAAAGAGTTCACATTGGCGATGGGGACGATCACCCTGATCAGTGAATAAACGCCTGACGTCGACGTCTTGACGCTTGGCCATGACTGACCAGACGACTTGATATCCAAGGCTGGTAATGCCCACGCTGTAGGTGCTGGGGAAGGCCAGCACCGCTTTCAACGCTCCTGGCTCGGGAATCGCGGGGGTGAACAGCAGGGTTTCCTTGTTCAGGAGATCAGCGTTGTCAACATCAGTCCATCTTGAAGGGTTGGCTCACGCAGGATCGATGCTCACTTGTA
This sequence comes from Prochlorococcus marinus str. MIT 9215, assembly GCA_949486985.1. Classification (GTDB taxonomy): domain Bacteria; phylum Cyanobacteriota; class Cyanobacteriia; order PCC-6307; family Cyanobiaceae; genus MIT-9215. Next base: position 9,309 of record CATBLW010000191.1, on the reverse strand, counting down.
ATTTCCATTCTTGAGACTTGCTTTGAGCTGTGGCTTGAATTCTTTTGAATTCTATTTTGTTTGATTATGCTTGTGTACTTGCTTGGTTTTGAGCATTTGTGTGCTTATTGATTGTGTCAGTTAAGTAAAAATTAGCTGTTGTTTTAGCTTGCCGTCTCCTGGCTGCCTTCGGCGTATTCCATTTTGATCTGACGTTCGTAGATTGAACGACTATCAAACAATCTTGCCACTAGAAAACTGGCGAGACTCGCCACCAAAATCGGCTTGAGAATAAGTAAGTCTTTTGTTAGAGCGAAGGCGAGAAACATCGCTGTAATTGGTGTCCTAGAGCAACTGGCTACGAAGGCCCCCATGCCTGCAAAAACGAAAGTATCGGGTGCATGACCCGTTAGTAATTGGAGCCATTCTCCTGAGGCCAAGCCGATGGCTCCACCAAGGGTGAGCATCGGCGCAAATAGACCTCCAGGAGCTCCAGAGGCTGCGGCGAGCCCTGTGCTGAAGAACAGCACGACAAAGGTTGCAAGAGCCATGGAGATGTTGGCTTCACTGCCACCAATTTGATGCTGGAGTTCTGCGGTATTGCTAAAGGCATCAGGTAAACATGCGTATACACCTCCCAGAACGGCACCACTAATAACCATTCGCAGCACGATTCGATTGCCAAACCAGGCGATCCCTCGGCGTTGCATGGCTAAGACGTAACGGCAATAGAGCTCAGCGAGCACGCCAATAATCAATCCCAGGGCGACCAAGTAGCCAAGATCGATTGATAGAAAGTGAACGAGTGGGGTGTATTCCCGTTCCAATTGAAATCCTGCAGTGTTGTCCAGGCCTGTGGCGGTTGGGCTGAGGCCTAAATCTCCCAACACATCAGCCCAGGCGTCAGCCCAGAACGTTGTCACCACCACCAGCAGCAAGACCACTGGCCGAGCCGAATTCAGCAGCTCTTCGATGACGTAGATGAAGCCGCCGATTGGTGCACTGAAAACAGCCGCTAAGCCCGCACCACCACCAGCAGCCACAATCACTCGCCGAAAGGCGATAGGAGCCTTAAGCCAGCGCGCCAATTGCCAGGCCACAGATCCTCCCATTTGCACGGATGGTCCTTCGGGGCCGAGTGGGAAGCCGCTACCAATGGCCACGATGCCGGCGACTAGCTTCACCAGACCAACTCTGAGGCCCATGGGCACGGCGCGATGGCGCAAAAACGCCATGATGTGACTGACGCCAGAGCCGCCAGCGGCAGGTGCAAGTTTTGCGACCAGCAGTCCAGATATCAGTCCACCCAAGGCTCCTAGGCCCGGTAAAACGGCCCAAGCCGGGAATTCACTGAGCAGCCTCAATCGCCAGCTGCCTACAGCATTCACACCAGCTTTGAATAAAACGCCAGTTAATGCAGCGCCGAGGCCCGTCAGCATCAAAGCCAACACAACCACCAACCATCTCTGCTCCAAGAGCCTGCGGATGCTGCGACCTGAGCTCACAAAATGGCGTTGCTCTTTGAGTTCTCTTAGATCGACCATGGCGATGTCATCGGCCTGTCAAAACAGCTTCTTGATCCCTGCTTATGACTCGCCCCTCATCTTCAAAGCCCTCGATTTGATTGAAATTCAGATAGCGATAGAGCTCATTGGAGAGAGGATTAATCGTTTCAGCTGCAATCAGTTGATATTCATCTGGCGTTGGAATGCGCCCTAACGATGCGCACACAGCTGCCAGTTCAGCGCTGCCTAGATACACCTGCGCACCTTTACCGAGTCGATTATTGAAGTTGCGCGTGCTTGTTGAGAATACCGTTGTGTCGTCGTCGACGCGGGCTTGGTTACCCATACATAAAGAGCAGCCTGGCATTTCCATGCGACTACCTGCATCTTCGAAGGTTTTGTAGTACCCCTCTTTTTTGAGCATGTCTTCATCCATCCGCGTGGGTGGACAAACCCACAGCCGCGCTTTGTTGATATCTGCACCTTCGAGAATCTTGGCAGCGGCTCGATAGTGGCCAATGTTGGTCATGCAAGAGCCGATGAAAACTTCCTGAACTGGCGTGCCCGCTACGTCGCTCAGCAGCTTGACGTTGTCTGGATCGTTTGGACAAGCAAGAACGGGCTCTTTCAGTTCGTTGAGGTTGATATCGATGATTTCGGCATACTCTGCGTCGGCATCTGCGCCGAGCAATTCTGGCTTGGCCAACCAAGCTTCCATCGATTGAATCCGTCGTCCCAGGGTGCGGGCATCCTCATAGCCACGGGCAATCATGTTTTTCAGCAATGTCACATTGCTGCGCAGATATTCCGCCACAGTTGCTTCTGAAAGTTTGATCGTGCAGCCGGCGCAGGATCGTTCGGCACTGGCATCAGTCAATTCGAAGGCTTGTTCGAGTTTGAGATCAGGCAATCCTTCGATTTCCATGATCCTGCCGTTGAAGACATTGATCTTGTTGGATTTCTCTACCGTGAGCAGACCTCTTTGAATGGCAATCAGAGGGATTGCATTCACAACATCACGCAGAGTGATTCCGTTTTGTAGGGAACCGCTAAACCGCACCAGCACCGATTCAGGCATGTCGAGTGGCATGGCGCCGATTGCAGCGGCAAACGCCACGAGGCCTGAACCTGCCGGGAAGGAGACACCGAGCGGGAAGCGGGTATGGCTGTCGCCACCTGTTCCAACCGTGTCTGGCAACAGCATGCGATTCAGCCAGCTGTGGATGATGCCATCGCCTGGGCGAAGGGCCACGCCACCGCGTTGTGAAAAGAAATCGGGCAGGTCTTTCTGTGTTTTGAGGTCAACAGGTTTGGGGTAAGCGGCTGTATGGCAGAAGCTCTGCATCACAAGATCGGCAGAGAAGCCAAGGCAAGCCAGTTCCTTCATTTCATCTCTGGTCATGGGTCCGGTTGTGTCTTGACTGCCGACCGTGGTCATCACCGGTTCACAACTCATGCCTGGCCTGACTCCAGGCAGCCCACAGGCCATGCCGACCATTTTTTGGGCCTGGGTGTATCCCTTGCCGGTATCGCTTGGAGCCGTTGGGCGAATGAACAGATCGGATGCTGGTTGACCAAGTTGCGAGCGAACCTTGTCTGTCAGCGCTCTGCCGATCATTAGGGGTATACGACCGCCTGCTTGGACTTCATCCCTAAGGGTGGTTGGCTTTAGTTCAAAGTGACTGACAATTTCACCAGCATTTTTTTCTCCTACTGCCCGTTCAATCGTTCCGGCTTGCGGACGGATTGTGATGACATCCCCAGTTTTGAGTTCACTGACATCACATTCGATCGGTAGGGCTCCAGAGTCTTCGGCGGTATTGAAGAAGATGGGTGCAATCTTGCCACCTAAAATCACACCACCACCGCGCTTATTGGGCACATGGGGGATCTCATCTCCTATGTGCCAAAGCACAGAATTAATGGCTGATTTGCGTGAGCTACCTGTGCCAACAACATCGCCCACATAAGTGATTGGATGTCCTTTTTCTTTAAGCTTAGTGATCGTAGTTAGACCTTCCGGATCGCGGGTTTCCAGCATGGCTAGAGCATGTAGAGGTATGTCTGGTCGCGTGGTGGCGTGAGTTGCTGGTGACAGGTCGTCGGTATTTGTTTCGCCTTCAATTTTGAAAACGGTGACAGTGATCTCAGTTGCTAGTTCTGGTTTGGAAGTGAACCATTCTCCTGCTGCCCAACTATCAACAACTTGCTTGGCAAAGCGGTTTGTTTTGGCCAGTTCCATGACGTCATTGACGGCGTCGTAGACCAGCAAAGTGTGGCTCAGGCTTTTGGCAGCGCATTCGGCCAGAAGCTGATCAGAGTTTCCCAGCAGCTCAATCAGAGCAGCAACGTTGTAGCCACCAATCATGGTGCCCAATAGTTGCGTGGCTTCTAGGGGTGAGACGAGTGGACTAAGGCTGGTTTGTTGCGCAATGGAGCTCAGCCAGGTGGCTTTGACATAGGCCGCTTCATCAACGCCTGGAGGGATGCGCTCACTCAGTAAGTGCAGGAGTTCATCGCCTTTCCCCGCTGGCGGGTTTTGCAGTAGCAAGGTCAGAGCTTGTGTTTGCTCAGCAGTCAGGGGTAGTGGGGGAATGCCTTCGGCTTCTCTTTCAGCAGCGAGCAGGTGATAAGAATTCAGCATTTCGGGATTCCTCAGCGGCGTCGCTTTCACCATTCTTGTTTGTCGCCGGACCCTTCTCGTGAGAGATGATGCGGATATGCAAGTGCTGGCTGCTTTCTCCTTGTTTATTTCCTAGCCTTGAGGGTGATTGAATCTGCCGGAATGACCACCACCTCAGACCTGCATGTGGTGTATACCAGGCCTTTGGTGCCCCCGGTTCAGTTGCATCAAGATTTGCCTCTTGATGACGCGGCGCTGAAAACGGTTACAGAAGCTCGCCGTCGTATTCAGGCCATTTTGCGGGGCGAAGACCACCGCTTGTTAGTCGTTGTTGGGCCCTGTTCGGTTCATGATGTTGCGGCGGCAAAGGATTACGCGCGTCAGTTAGAGCCATTGCGCCAACGTTATTTTGGCCAGTTGGAAATTGTGATGCGTGTGTACTTTGAAAAACCACGCACCACAGTTGGCTGGAAAGGTTTGATTAATGACCCTCATCTCGATGGGTCTTATGACATCAATACAGGTTTACGACGTGCTCGATCGTTGTTGCTTGATCTTGCTCGCGATGGCATGCCTACAGCTACGGAACTATTGGACCCTGTGGTTCCCCAATACATCGCAGATTTGATCAGTTGGACGGCGATTGGAGCACGAACGACAGAGAGTCAGACCCATCGTGAAATGGCTTCTGGATTGTCGATGCCGATTGGTTATAAAAACGGCACTGATGGGAGTGTCTCGATTGCCATTAACGCTATGCAATCGGCCGCGCGACCGCATCATTTTTTAGGCATCAATAGCGATGGAAATGCTTCGATTGTTAGCACCACTGGTAATCCTGACGGCCATCTAGTGTTGCGCGGTGGGAACGGCGGCTCGAATTACCACCTTGAAGCTGTTCAAGAAGCTGCAGCAAGCTTGGCCAAGGTTGGATTGGTTGATCGCTTGATGGTGGATTGCAGCCATGCCAATTCCAATAAGGACTTTCGCCTTCAAGCTGATGCCTTAGAAGCAGTTGCTACTCAGATGAAATTGGGATCCAATCATGTGATGGGTGTGATGCTAGAAAGCCATCTTGTGGAGGGAAATCAGAAGTTAACGTCTGATTTATCCACCCTTACTTACGGTCAAAGCATCACAGATGCATGCATCGACATCAAGACAACATCAAGGCTTCTTGGAGAACTTGCTGAGGCTGTGTCTGCTTCGACCTTGGCACCAACAGCTTGATGATGTTCAGATAGATCAGGCTAGATACTTGTCATCCATGGCCAAAGCAATCCAATGGCGATGGGCACAGTCAGGTTGTCGATTCCCCAGCGGCTGAGTTGTTCCAAGCTGACGGCCATGCTTGCGACAGCAAGAATGCGCATGGGATGAACAGGTGCATCAATCACGATGATCAGGCTGATGAGAACGAGTCCTGTCATCACGGCCATGGCTGTTGTGCCTGCGATTGATTTGCGTTGACCCCAGAGCAACCAACTTGGTGAACGCAGCTTGGGTCCAATTAATCCAGCTAGGCCATCTCCAAAAGCCATGACCATCACGCCGGCACACACGGCTGCAGCCTGAGCTGGCCAAAACAGAATTAAGAGCACGGTGATGGCGAGCCCATAGGCGACGGTGCCATAGCTCTGACGCTTGATGTCTTCAACGGCGGGTATGAAACCCCATCGGTGGTTGATGAGAACAAAAACAGTGACGCTGATCGCAGCGGGAATCGCCAACTCAGCGGGCACCTTGAGCCACCATGCCAATGGAATGATGGGTCCGATTCCGATGTGAACAACCTTGCGGCTGAGTTCACGTTCAGCCGGCCAAAATTTTCTGCACAATATTGCAGCTGATAGAACCAGAGCCATCCAGGCTCCAATAGCTATCAGCGCGTTGACGTTCCCCAAGCTTTAACTCAGGCTGCTTGTTGATGGTTGGTCATCGTACGCAGTTTGAGAATCGCTTTGGCTTCTAGTTGGCGAACCCGTTCACGTGAAACACTGATTTGGCGTCCGATTTCTGCAAGAGTTAGAGGTTCTTCTCCATCGAGACCAAATCGCAACCGCAGAATCTTTTGTTCGCGTTCATTGAGTTGAGATAGCCAGCCACCTAGATGTTCTTTTTGGATGCTGCGATCCATTCCTTCCATCGGTTCCGCGCCATTCGGATCTGGGATTAGCTCCCCCAGCGTGCTGCGATCTTCTTCTCCACGAGCATGCGCATCGAGTGATGCGCAAGGAGCGCTTTGAGAAATAAGATCTTCCAGATCTCTGGGTTCAATACCCATGGCACTAGCGAGTTCCAATCGATTGGGTTGACGCCCAAAACGATGAGAGAGTTCTCTTGAGATGCGTCGCATCTTCGAGAGTTTTTCGCTGATATGAATGGGTAGACGGATCGTGCGAGCACTGTTGTCGATGGCACGCGTCATTCCCTGGCGAATCCACCAGTAGGCATAGGTCGAGAACTTGTAGCCCATCGCGGGATCAAATTTGTCGACAGCTCTCTCCAGTCCGATCGCACCTTCTTGAACAAGGTCGAGAAGTTCTAAACCTTGGTTTTGGTATTTCTTGGCAACGCTGACAACGAGTCGAAGATTGGCGGCCATCATTCGATCCCGGGCCCGCTTCCCCATTCGAATTTTGTGACGTTGTCTTGGGGTGTGTTCTTGCTCGGGTAAATCGAGCAACTCCTTCATGCCTTGCACATGGTGGGCAAGCTCAATTTCTTCCGCTGCTGTCAGCAGGGGAATACGCCCGATGCTGCTGAGGTAAAAACCAATCGCGTCAGTGCCAAGTCGTCCAGCCTGACGACCTTGACTTTTTGAGACTTGAGAGGTTCGAGTTGTTTTTTCTGAACGCCGCTTTGATGTAGCTGGCAATGAAAGCTCTGTTGAAGAACTGTTAGAAACAGTCTTCACAGATTCCAGAGGGATCCCCATCACCCTGGCCTCCTGTAATTAGATTTGGCCGGAATTTAGCACTGCTGGGCCACTACAGCATGCGCAAATTGGAAGTTTTTCGGTAGCTCAACCAATTAATGATCCAATTGATTGCCTAAATCCAATCAACAATCTTGTTGCTGCTATTGATTTGCCTGTAATGGGCAAAGAGTATGAGTAAAAATACAATCGCTTTGTTTTTGCTCTGCTTTTCAGTTTTGAGGGACTCCCTGATTCCAAAGTTTGATTAATTGATCTTGAGCGCAGCGTTTTTCTTGATCAGGTATGCGCTGCACAAAGGTGCCATCGCTTTGCATGTCCCAGGCTCCGTGATTGTCATTTAGGTAGATGCCCAGCAGATTTTCCAGCCGAACTCTTAACTCTGGTTCGTCAATGGGAGCAATCGCTTCTACACGTCTATCCAGATTGCGGGGCATCCAATCAGCACTGCCGATGAATACTTCTGGCTCTCCTCCATTGGCAAACCAGAAGATGCGGGAATGTTCTAGGAAGCGGCCAATGATGCTGATCACACTGATGTTTTCGCTGATTCCTGGCTTCCCTGGGTAAAGGCAACACATGCCTCGAATAATCAGTTCAATACGAACGCCCACTTGAGAAGCTTCGTAAAGCAGTTTCACGATGGCGGGATCCACCAATGAGTTCATCTTGGCTCGGATGTGTGCAGGTCTTCCTTCTCGTGCATGATCGATCTCTCTAAGAATCAATGATTCCATCCCCTTCCGAAGGGTTACTGGTGCGACGAGAAGCTTTCTGAAGCTTTGCTGCTTTGAAAAGCCAGTTAGATAATTGAATAGTTCAACCATGTCTTGGCCCAGCTCTGGGTTTGCTGATAGCAAGCCGAGATCTGTGTAAAGCCTTGATGTTTTGGAGTTGTAGTTGCCTGTGCCGATATGCACATAGCTGCGAAGCCGTGCTTTTTCTTTGCGTACGACCAAGACGATTTTGGTATGGGTCTTGAGTCCGATGACTCCGTAGACAACATGCACCCCAGAGCGTTCCAGATGGCGAGCCCATTGGATGTTGTTGTCTTCATCGAAACGTGCCTTCAGTTCAACCAGTGCCATCACCTGCTTACCGTTTTCTGCAGCGCGAATGAGCGCGGCAATCATTGGTGAGTCTTGAGAGGTGCGATACAGCGTCATTTTGATCCCCATCACCAAAGGATCATCTGCGGCTTGATTGATGAATTCTTCTACTGAGGTGGCAAATAAGTCGTAAGGGTGGTGGAGAAGTACATCCTTGCGACGAATGACTGAAAAAATATTTTGGAACTCCTCTTCTTTGATTGATCCGTCTTCGAGCATGCCCCGTTGCGTGCGCGCAAGAACTTTTGCGGTTGTGCCGCTGTGAGGTTCGTGTTTGAGCTTGGGCATGGGGAGGCTCATCAGGCTGAAAAGATCATCAAGCCCTAGAAGTCCATCAACTCGATATAGATCTTCTTCTTCCACGGCCATTCCTTCCATCAACATCTCCACCACCGATTGGGGCATTTCGTCGGTGACTTCCAGTCGCACCACTTCTCCACCCATGCGACGTTTGCGGAGGCCTTGTTCCAAGGCGATCATGAGATCATCAGCTTCTAGATCTCTTAACTCAAGATCGGCATCTCGGGTGACGCGGAAGAAGTAATGCTCCTCGATTGTCATTCCTGGGAAGAGGAGGTTGAGGTTGAACGCAACAACCTGCTCAAGAGGCAAAGCTGTGTAGATCGGCTCAGGCGTTATGTCACTCAGATCCGTAGGCAGCACTACAAATCTGTCCATTGTTTTTTGAGGTACTTTGACGCGAGCGAATTGTCGTTGATCTGTTTCAGGGTCATGGATGACTGCAGCAACATTGAGGCTTAAGTTGCTAACAAAAGGGAAAGGATGGGCTGGATCAACGGCGAGTGGGGTTAGGACTGGAAAAATCGCAGTTAGGAAATAATTTTCTATCCATACCCGCTGCCGTTCATTAAGCTGTTCATAGCCAAGAATATGGATGTTATTTTCTCTTAATTGCTGTTTTAACTGCTGGCAATAGTGACTTTGCTGTTGCTCTAAAAGCGGAATGAGGTGTTTGCGGATCGATACGAGCTGTTGCCAAGGAGACTGCCCATCTGCGCTTGTTTTGGTGACTCCTGCCTCGACTTGTGATTTGAGTGAGGCGACACGAACCATAAAGAATTCGTCGAGGTTGTTGCTGAAGATTGCGCTGAATTTGGCTTGTTCGAGTAGTGGGGTGCGATGGTCCAGGGACTG
>CATBLW010000190.1 GCA_949486985.1 Prochlorococcus marinus str. MIT 9215 | reverse complement strand
CCCAAGCAAAGCAGCTCTCGTGAACTCAACATCAACGAGTCCAAGAGTTCTCAACAGGATCGTGCTCAATACGCTGTAGACAACGCCGCCAAGGATTGCGCTTTGCAAGCCTTGCTTCAACCGGAAGCCATTGATGAGCCAGGCCGCCAAGCCAAATAAAACGATGGTGATCAACCAATTGAACAGAAACGACACCGGCGAGATCAAGCCACCTAAGGATGTGATGGCCCAAAGCGGTCCAAGAACAAGCTTCAAGGGCACAATCAACAAGGTGCCCAACAAGCCAATCACCACTGCCGACCAAAGAGCCGTGCTGAAGTTGGCCATCTCAACACCGAGCGGTAAAGAGGACACCAACAACAAGATCAGAGCCCTGACCGGCCACTGCAACAACCAACCGAGAGGTCCCATGATCAACAGCTGCTTATCAAAGGCAGCCTAGAAAATTCCTTGCTCTTGTTTATAAAACTGGTTCTAAAACTGAACGATTCGAGACCCTGCTTCCTAAAGGAGACTGTCTTCAGAAATCTGAGCCTGACTGACAGCACCAAGAGCCTCTCTCAGACCTCGCACCACAGCCACCATGGCGAGTTCATCGTTGAGACGGTTCACAGCAGATCCGACACCTACACCAGAAGCACCAGCCGCAATGGCCATGGGCACGGTTACTGCCGACAAACCAGACGCACAAAGCACAGGTACTGACAAATCAGCCGCCTGCAGTGCTGAAGCAATGCTGTGGGCTGCGGCCAAGGTTGGTGCCGCTTTTTCTATAAGGCCCAAACTGCCAGCACTGAATGGCTTGGCACTCATTCCACCCTCCGTCTGAATGAGGTCAGCACCAACAGCCGCCAGATCCACTGCCAATTGCTCTTGCTGATTCAACGGCAAAACATGAGGCACCGTCACAGAAAGGACGACCTCAGGCAGTAGCTCGCGGGTTTGCCGCGTCAATGCGAGCACCTCGTCGGCATCAAAAATGCGGCCAAGAGCATAAAAAGCATCGAAATTCCCGATCTCAACCATGGCCGCCCCAGCAGCTACCGCCGCTGGGAACAGTTCAGGCTCTACAGCACTAACGCAAATCGGTAGGCCAGACACATCCGCAGCAAGACGAACCAACTCGGGATCACAAGCCACATCCAATAGATCAGCCCCGCCCCGCCCACCGGCTCGAGAGACCCGCTCAACAGATTGCCGTTCGAAATTCGTAAGGCCAGCAATCACCTTGATGAGACGACGCTGCTGAAGGCTCTGCTGCAGCCCAATTGGCAGACGGTTCAGACGTGTCATCAAAACATCAACGTATCCCCTCATTCTCCCACTCACCCTGGCCCCTGCCTACTGCAGACTGGAATCTGGTGGGCAACCCCCGCGTTCATGGATCGCTCCGGTTCAGTCTCAAAACCATGGAGCCCATGGCACCAACGTCTCCATGACGAGTTAATGGCAGATCCAGATCTGCTGCCCTCAGGATCCGCATTGCTCATCGCCGTCTCCGGTGGCCAAGACTCGATGGCCTTACTGGGCTTGTTGCGTGATCTGCAACGCCTACATCACTGGAATCTGCAGATCTGGCATGGCGACCATGGCTGGCATCCGCAGTCCGAGCAGATCGCCTCCGAGCTGAACACCTGGTGCCAGGTGCAACAACTGCCGTTCTGGAGTGATCGCAGCGACGCTCAACAGACCCATAACGAAGCGGCGGCTCGCCAATGGCGCTATCAGCAACTGCGCGATCGCGCTGAAAAGCTTTCAGCAGGCAAAGCTGGTATCGACTGCTGCCATGTTGTGACAGGACATACCGCCAGTGATCGAGCAGAAACTCTGTTGCTCAACCTGGCTCGCGGCTGCCACTTAGCTGGGCTCAGCAGCATGCGACGCCGCAGACCCCTTGAGGGTGAACGAGCGCAGGAAAAGAAAAAGCATTTGGTCAGGCCACTCCTAAGCTTCAGCCGCGATGAAACAGCAGCGATATGTACAGAGCTGCGCCTGCCAATTTGGCTTGATCCGTCCAATACCAATCCAGAATTCAGTCGCAATCGCATTCGCCAGAAGGTGCTGCCTGTGTTGGAAGCACTGCACCCAGGCTGCAGTCAGCGTATGGCTGCGCTGGCCGAGCGACTAAGCCATCAACATGACGATCAACAAGCCCTGAATTCGCTTGCTCTAGCCAATCTGCAACATGCAGATGGCCTCTGCCGAAAAGGTCTCAGCAGCCTGCCTCCAACAGCGAGGGCATCGCTTCTAGCCCTATGGATGCAACGCGCTGAAGCTCCAAATCTCTCAGGGAAACAACTGGCAGAATTGAGCCATAGCCTTGAAGCTGGCCACCCACCCGGGCAAAGACACTTAGGAGAAGGCTGGACGATCTGCTGGCGACGAGAAAGGATAGAGCTCAAGCACTCCTGCTAACACACCCGTGGACGGCGACTTCGAGAATCAGTACCTCGCCGCCGAGAAAGCCTATGGGGCAGGAGATTTTGAAACTGCTGCTGCGATTAGCGCGACCCTCCTGAGTCAGCTGGCGTCCTTACCAGAATCAGGCGCTGAGCGGGATGCACTCCTGGCCTGGCGGGCCTTTGTGGCTCTGTTGATGGGCCACATCCAACTTTATGGGCTTGAGAATCTGCAACAAGCAGCGCATCACTACAAGCTCGTTCTTGATAGCCAACCAGAAGCCACCCTGCGTGAACTGGCTGAGCAAGGCTTGGATCGATGCGAAAGCCAAAGCGAATTGCAACAGCAATCAGCAGCAACACAATCACAAGAGGCCCTCCCAAGCCCAGCGGCTGAAGATCCAGAAGCACCGCAAGCGGTACAACCGGAGGCCAGAACAAACGCGCCGCTCCCTGAACTGCTTCGCGACCCCTTCCTGAAAGCAGATACAGCGATCAACAACCAAGCCAATGGAGCAGAAT
>CATBLW010000189.1 GCA_949486985.1 Prochlorococcus marinus str. MIT 9215 | reverse complement strand
GGCTGTGTAAGCCAATGTGAGCACAACGCCTGAGTGGGATCCAAGTCTTACTATCCCTAAAAAGGCACCTAAGCGCTTAGAGACGCCCAAGAGTCATGAGAACGGCCTCTTGGTTCCAAAGGAATTCACCTCTTGGGGATAACGGGTTGATCTTGCGACGGTGGATACCCTCCCGCAGAAGACCTGCCCGAAGCATGTTCCCAAGCGTGTTGCGATGAAGCCCCAGATAGGCAGCCAGCTCTTGGGTGCGCATCCAGGTAATCGGGACGTCAGACATGTCATTCAAGTCACTAAACCAATCTACCGAGTGTGAATTCAGCAACTCGCAAAGCCTCTACCTGTGGAGCCAACACGTGCTTCATCGCCGAAAAGAATCGTCGATAAAAGCTGAAGGGCAAAGAGCAAAGGAGACTGCCCTTCTGCCGGCCACCTCGCACAGTTGGAGATCGAGCCGAAGAGCTACTGGCGATGGTCGAGCGCAGCGTGAGGCATCACCTGGAAGCCGGCACCGTCCTCCAAGGGCGAGAACTTCCTTCAGTGATGGCCGCGGCCTGCAAAGCCTTGGAGGGTGCCATGAACATCGAGGCGACGGCTCTGGGAGTGGCGGGGCTGCTTGAGGATCTCTCGCTTTGAATTTGAGATTGGGTCAATCCTCAGCTAGATGAAGACAACCGCCAGTTGACAGTTGCTGTTTTATGCAAAAGCTTGGGCATCTCAAGGTCATACGCGAATGAAGAATCAATTTTACGTGAATATTTCTGGCAATTAGGATCATGTTTTTCGGCTTCATGTATTTGTAGGTTGTACAAGTGCTGACATGCAACAAGGTCGCTCAGCTACTTTTTATGCACGGCTAAATGTGATCTGCGGCGAAAATTCAACTTGTTCTCCGACTTGACCTGAGGTAGATATTGTGTTAATTTATGTTTAATTTTGAGTAACCACATGGCAGGTCTTGACTCCGATACTCAACAGATTGAGCCGATTAATGCAGATTTTCAGCTTATAGCTTCTCTTGTTGTAGATGACATAGCAAGTGACAAAAGAATCTATGAGGCCCCTTCGACCGAAGAAGTAGATACATTCACGATTGAATTGCAGAAGTCATGGTTCAACTCTGTTTTCGCCTTAAAGGGTGTTGGCCAGCCTCTAAAGTATGAGGTTTTTGAAGATTTCTTTTCTGACGATATAAGCAATATAACTTCTATGATCATGAGATATTGCTCTAACCCGTCACTTACGGCGGATGATGAATTGCCGAATTATGAAGACGCTTTATTGGGTGGAGTGAATCTCGATTCTATTTGTGAGTACTTTTCAATATCAGCAAGTGAGATTCTGAAATTGCTGTTCGTAGACGATGGTATAGAGATTGACAGCGTAACCATTCATGACGAAGTGATTGAAAACGTTGATTATTACAAGTCCGGCGAATTTGACGAAGAGGACTTCAAAGGGGCGATGAAGGTATTTAACCAAAATTGCCCAATGTTTGAAATAGGGCTGAATCTAGTGTCTAAAGTGCTCCTGGACCATGAGGACTTTCTGGGTAATCTGATACGGGAATACGGAGACAATGTTCCAGGGCTTGATGAGCTTGAAGATGCTGAATACGAGAAGTTAGAGCATCTGTGCGAAGTCTTTATGACAAGCTTGAAGGCAAATTTTGGTCTTCTTTAGTTAGCAGTTAGATGCGACGAGGCCAGGAGTAATTCAAGCGCCTGAAGCTTGAGTTATTCCGGCGTCGACTGATTTTTTGTTACAGGTTCAACCGCCGTAGACTCGTGGAACAAGTCGGTCTTGTTGATGGCGTCCACTTCTGATGCGTCTCCAGCCCGCTGGCTGGCTTATTACCGGGTCAGCACCGGTCGACAGGGCCAGTCCGGCTTGGGTCTCGAAGCCCAGCGGTCGAAGGTGGTGGCTATGGCGGCTGAGCGGTGTGCGGTCATCGCCGCAGAGTTCGTGGAGGTCGAGAGCGGCCGTAAGAGCGAACGCCCTCAGTTGGCCGCGGCCCTCGCCCAGGCCCGTGCCGAGAAGGCCGTGATCGCTGTTGCCAAGATCGACCGCCTGGCTCGTGACGCTGGCTTCGTTTTAAAGCTCGCCAACGAGGCAGAAAAGAACGGGATGGGTGGCTTCGTCTTCTGCGACTTGCCAGACATTGATGCCACCACCAGTGCTGGTCGGATGGTGCTCACGATGATGGCGAGCGTTGCTGAGTTCCAAGCACGTCGGATTAGCGAGCGCACCAAAGAAGCGCTGGCCGCGGCCAAGGCCCGAGGCGTTTGTCTTGGGGGGTACCGGGAAGGTGCTGCTCAGAAGGC
>CATBLW010000188.1 GCA_949486985.1 Prochlorococcus marinus str. MIT 9215 | reverse complement strand
GCTCCGGGTTTAACCCCTGCCAACAAGCAAAGGTTCGCTTCAGCCGCAGACGTTTACCACGATCAAAAGCATTCAGCCCCCAAGCATCGCGGCCAAGAGATCGACGCGCTTTGACTTCCACCATCATCAAACGCTGCCCCTTGGCAACGAGAAGATCAATCTCGCCATAGCGACACGACCAACCATGAACAACCAAATCCCATCCACAACCCTTTAGAAGCCTTAAAGCTCTTAACTCAGCCCAACGACCTTCTCGATTTGGATTCATCTCGCCACTGACCCTTCGCTTGAGCATTCCCCCTTGAGGCCAAATCGCCTAGGAGTCCGCAACAAGCAGCGAGAGCAAGAGCTACACATGCCAAGACAAACAACGGCAATAAGCCTTAGACGTCGACAAAGAGGTCAACAAGAACGCCACCGTCGAATCGTCAATAGCGCACTCGCATCCGTAGCATCCGCTACTCGCTCGCTTGGTTCTTACGAGCTTCATGCTTAATTGCTACTCCGGTCCCATGCAAATGCCTCCATGTCAGAAGAGCAGTTCAAGGCGGTTACAGCAACGGATCAAGGAGGTTCAACAGTCAACACAGCCTCTGCAAACTCAGCATTCACGCCCAGACTTGCCTTAATCGTTGCATCTGTAATTTGCCTTATTGGCTGGCATATTCTTGTTGAGAATGGCTTCCAATTCTAAATCTCTAGCAGACTCTCTCTAACCAACAGCCCTCACCCAAAATCCCATAAATACTCGCCAAAGCCCTTGTCTTAAGGGCTTTTTTCATGTGCCTATCCTGCAACATCAACATCAAAAGACAAGTCAGATGCAATACAAATAACAGCGATACAGCCTCATTTTTTGTGCTTCTTCAACTTCGACGCGCAGCACAATTCCGTTAGCGAGATCAAGGCATCTGAGAACGCATCCGCCAACGCATTGAGTAGCGCATAGCTCCTGCCAATAGCTCTAGCCAGCAAACTTTTACTAGCTAAAAATCATCGTTCTGATGCCAGCAAGCCTAGGCTGGCCCCATTGCAATGCTGTGCCAATGCGTGCTCGCCTTCTGGCCTTGGCGGCTGCTCTCCTGATCTTTCTCCTACCGCTTCAGCCAGCCTCTGCCAGCTTGGATTATGCAAAGCAGGCCTTGATCGAAGCGGACTTCGCAGATATGGATCTACGCGGCGTCACCTTCAATCTCACCAACCTCCTCAAGGCAAATCTTTCCGGTAGTGATCTGCAAGGGGCAAGCCTGTTTGGAGCCAAACTCCAAGATGCCAATCTCAGCAACACCAATCTCAAAGAGGCCACTCTCGATTCAGCAGTGCTGAATGGAACAGATCTAACCAATGCTGTGTTGGAGGATGCTTTCGCCTTCAACACCCACTTCAAGAACGTCACCATCACTGGTGCTGACTTCACCAACGTGCCCTTCCGTGGCGATGTTCTCAAACAGCTCTGTGCAGTTGCAGAAGGAACCAACCCAGTTACAGGTCGAGACACACGTGACAGCCTTGGCTGCAGTTAGCGAAAAGTCCTACCGCCCAATGCCTTAACCATGAGCTTTGACCCTCACAGTCTTGAACGGCTTCGTGAACTGGGCCGCCAGCTCCCCAAGCCGCTTTCCTCCCCTGAAAAGCCTGCCCAAAAAGAGACCCGCGCCAGCGAGCAGCGCCACCGAGTGGAAACGGAGGAAGATCCCCAGGCCTTGTTCCGGGAACTGATGCAAGTGAGCCCAGATGGGAATGTTCCAACCCATTTGATGGCTCGCCTTAAGGACGTTGAGGACACTCAGAAAAAACAACAGCGCCAAGACGCCAGCAACCAAATATCCAGCAGGAACGAAGAGCCCCTCCCTTCGACACCAGCATCAACAAAAGCTGGCAAAGGCAAATCAACCCTGCCGCAGCGCCGCCGCCTTGCTGCAGGCAGCGAAGAGGAAAGTCTCTATGTGGCCTTTGGGCAGCTGCTTTTGGAAGACGAAGACGAGACTTGAACGCCTGGCAATAACACCATCACTCGTGCTGAACCCCGCCCGCATCCGTCTAATCGCCGTTGGCAAGATACAAAAAAATTGGATCCAGGCCGGCCTAGCGATGTATCTAAAACGATTGCCAGGACTAACGATCACAGAACTCCGAGATAGCACACCCCAAAAAGAAGCAGACGCCATTCGAGCCACACTCACGAGCAACGAATCACTGATCACACTCTGCGAAGAAGGCGAAACGCTGGGCTCGCAACAATTTGCCCAGCGACTGCAGGGGTTGGGCTCTCAGCGACTCGCCTTTGTTATTGGCGGGGCCGATGGGCTAATCCCAGAACTCAAGCAATCAGCGCACTGGCAACTGAGCCTTTCAGCGATGACCTTCCCTCATGAACTAGCTCGATTGCTCCTGGTGGAACAGCTCTATCGAGCACAAACCATCCTGCAAGGAGGGCGCTACCACCGCCAATAAGGCAACCAGCTCAGACAGCCAGGCAATACATCAGTACTATCGAGATCAATTGATCGGTGCCTCGATGGAACTAGTCCAGCAGCTCCTGCCTCTACGTTCCCAGCTGATGCACCTGTCCCTGCCATTAGCAGGGGAAAAAATAGCCGCTGGCTTTCCTTCCCCTGCGGATGACTACATCGACATCGGCATCGATCTCAACGAACAGTTGATCCGCCATCCAGCGAGCACATTCTTTCTTCGCGTCAGTGGAGACTCGATGACCGGTGCTGGAATCCACGACGGAGATTTACTCGTCGTGGACAGAAGCCTTGACGCCAAGCCGGGGCGAATCGTCATCGCGATTCTTGATGGCGCCTTCACGCTAAAACGTCTACAGCGACGCAACGGATCACTGGTTCTTGAAGCCGCTAATCCCAACTACCCAACAATTGATCTACACAACTACGGCGATGTAGAAATCTGGGGAGTTGCCGTGCATTCCATTCACAACCTCAACCCATCAAAACAGACGCGGCTCTAAGCCTGATTACGATTATCAGGCACCAAGCAATCCAACAACAGCAGGCAACCTAATAAGAGCCAACTCTGCCCGATAGCAACGTGGCCAACGCACGAAAAAGCAATAGAAGATGGTAAACACTCTGACGAAATCACCCCTGCTCTTTGCCAAAAGAGTTCAGGCCTAGCTATCAATCATGGGTCGATAATTTAATCGCGCGCTGGTCAAAGATGAACCTCGGCAGATCTAGAGAATTGCAAAAATCCTGATTCAACAAGGGTCGAGTCATTCTTGATCGAGGAGAACGATTTCCTGCTCTCAACAGAACAAAAACCTAACTTCGACCAGCCAACGGCAACACGCCTGCACTAGTTCACGCGTACTAGCATGAAAGGTGCAGCCTCTAGCAGGCCTCTCCATGCCGCACGCAACGGTACTAATCGATGCCAACAATTTCTACGCCGCATGTGAGCAGAGCCTCGACCCTTCCCTCATCGGAAAGCCATTGGTGGTTCTCTCTAACAACGATGGCTGCATTGTGGCCCGTAGC
>CATBLW010000187.1 GCA_949486985.1 Prochlorococcus marinus str. MIT 9215 | reverse complement strand
TTTGCAACAAGCCTGGGCTCCTTCGGCAAGTGATGCTCCATGAGCGGCTGGTCCCATCGGCACATTCTCGATCTGGCCAGCTTCTCCGTTGAGGATTACTCCTCTGTTCTCGAGCTTGCCCATCGCTTCCGTTCCATGCCTGTGACAGGCGCGCGCAAGTTGCCGGCATTACAGGGGCGTTTGGTTGCAACGTTGTTTTTTGAGCCCAGTACGCGAACCCGCAGCAGTTTTGAGTTGGCGGCGCGGCGGCTCTCTGCTGATGTGCAGAGTTTCACCCCTGCCAGTAGTTCACTCAGCAAGGGAGAGACACTCCTCGATACAGCCCGAACCTATGTAGCGATGGGCGCTGATGTCTTGGTCGTGCGCCATCGTTCAACAAGTGTTCCAGAACAACTTGCTTGTGCTTTAGATCGTTCAGGAGAACGCACCGCCGTTCTCAATGGTGGTGATGGTCTGCACAGCCATCCCAGCCAGGGATTGCTTGATCTCTACACCCTTGCCCATCATTTTGATCCGGATCATCCCCTGCCTGAGGCTCTACAGGGCAAGCGGATTGTGATTGTGGGAGACGCCCTTCATTCACGTGTGGCGCGATCCAATCTTTGGGCACTGACAGCCTGCGGTGCAGATGTTGTGTTGTGTGGCCCGCCGAGCCTTGTGCCTCAAGAATTTGCAGGTTTCGTCGATGCACCGCCGCCAGGTCAGCGACATGATCCTGTCTCACAACGTGGGCGGGTCGAGGTGGTGCGAACCCTTGAGGAGGCTTTGCCTGGTGCGGATGCGGTGATGACTTTGAGGTTGCAGAAGGAACGCATGCATCAACACCTACTCACGGATTTGGATCGTTATCACCTGGATTACGGCTTGACCCATGAGCGTTTGCAGTTGTGTGGCCAGTCGGTTCCCGTTCTTCATCCCGGCCCGGTCAACCGTGGCGTTGAAATGGGTGGAGCGTTGCTGGATGATCTTGCGATCAGCTTGGTGGAGGAACAGGTGCGCAATGGCATCCCGATCCGCATGGCTTTGCTTTATTTGTTGGCAGCGACGGAATCTTCGCTGGATTCGTCTGTGCCTGCTTTGGGCTGAGCGCTGATTCCCGAGACTTGTTGGCTGTAATAGCTCATGGCGGCTTTCAATGCCGCATCTGGAGTGGCGATTGAAGGGCCTTTGACGTTGGGCATGGGGAAGTGAGCATCAGGCATGTCGTTGCCGATGTGCTGGCTGGGCATGCCTGTGAGCAGCATGGCGGAACGCTGTTGAGACACGATGGCAATGAGCCATTTGAACAGCAGTGTGAAACGGTTCTCGCGATCAGGCATAAAGGCCAGGTGTGCAAGTGCCCAGAGCAGCCAGCCGATGCCTCCAGAGAATTGCAAGCCTCGCAGGTTGGCGACGGCGGCGATCCGATCGAGCACAGCCATGCTGCCGAAATCAAACCAGTCGAAGCGGGGGCGAGTGGAGCCGCTCACCAGCGCGGTGATGTCCTTGCCAACAAAACCACCCGCTTGATTGGCGGGCCCTGCCATCCCTGGGAGGGGGTTGCCATCCTTGGTGTGCTTGTAGCAACAGAGGTCGCCAACAACTCGGATGTCGGGATGCGTGCGTATCGAGAAGTCGGCTTCCACAACAACCCTGCCAGCTCGGTCGAGTTCACAATCGATGCTCTCAGCAAGCTTTTTGCCCAGGTGCGACGGCTTCACCCCAGCGGTCCAGATCACGGTGGCAGCCTGTAGACGTTGCTCTCCGTTTGGCGTGCTCATGATTACTTCGCCGGGTTGCATGCTTTCCACCCGGCCCTTGAAAATGATTTCGACACCTAGTGATTCAAGGGTTCGCTGGGCAGAGTTCGACAATCCCTCGGGCATGGCACGCAGGACTCGTTCGCCAGGATCAACCAGGTAGATCTTGGTGGTGGTCGGGTCGAGCTGTTTGAACTCTCGTTGCATGGCATTGCGCATCAATTCAGATACGGCTCCTGCCATCTCGCAGCCCGAGGGGCCGCCACCAACAATCACAACGGTTTGCAGGAATTGACGGGCATGGGCATCTGGCATTTGTTCTGCCTGCTCCATGGCCATCAGTAGGCGACGGCGTATCTCTTCGGCGTGCTCAAGGATTTTCATGGTTGGCGCAAAGCTGCGCCATTCCTCATGGCCGAAATAGCTGCTGCCCGAACCAGTGGCGAGGATTAAGTAGTCATAGCTGTAGGCCTTGCCGTTGAAAACGATCTGCTTTTGGCTTGGATTTAACTGGCTGACTTCTCCAAGAAGAACCTGAACATTGGGCTGTTTGCCTACCAGTTGCCTGAGTGGGGTCGCAACATCCTCACGGGAAACGAGTCCTGTGGCGACTTGATAAAGCAGAGGTTGAAAGAGGTTGAAATTTCGCTTGTCGATCAGGGTGATGCGTACGTCTGTTTTGGCGAGAGCTTTACAGGCGCGCACTCCTGCGAAACCACCGCCAACAATCACAACATGGGCTGCCTTGCTCAAGTTTTTGTTTGGGGGCTCGAGCTCAAGGAAGAAGTGATCGCCTGCCATGGATATCCAGGTCGTTGTTCTTATCGGCAGGCTATGAACGAGCGACGTGATTGTCTCTGCTGGACCATCAGTGCCCTAAAAAAGCCAGTGTTCTTGAAGTCAGTTCTCTTGAAGCTAGTGGCCTTAAAGCAGCTTGAAACCTTCCAGGAGCAGGCCATAGAGCAGGCCAATGCGCGCCATGTCCAGCAGTTGACGACCTAAGGCAGAGCTATCGGACGGCTGCCAATAACGCCGTAGGCGAACCATGGCTTCCCATGCCACCACTGTGATCAAGGCTCCGACCGGGTCCATCAGATCGAGAGCACCGCTGATGGTGCCCACGGCACTGCCAATCAGAAAGGCTGCCAACACCACGATGACGAGCAATGAAGCCTTCCTCCAGGGATTGACAGCCCAGAGTTCAAGGCGTTCCCCCGCAAGGCCAACACTGCGATGCAAGCTTGTGGATTGAAGCCGAGGTCGCATCATTTAGAAAAAACTGGCAGGGATGGAATCCTGATAATCCCCATCACCCGGCCCAAAGCCCTGCCACCCCCTGTCTACACCATTTCTAGCGTAAGTGCCTTCATACTCCGCTACAGATAGGGGATGCCAATAAAAAAGCTCGGAACCAGCCCGAGCCAAGTGATGGGGATTGGCGAAGGAAAGCCTGCCTGAAAGTGTTTTGCAAGTCGCCTGGTGAAACTTCAGCTTGCTTCCGCTTTGGCCTTGCGGGATGACTTGCCTTCCAGTAGCTCCAGCAGTGCTTCCATCTGTGCCATGACTCCTCTCACCTCGCCTGCCTCTGGCAGGAGGCCGTCTTCCATTACGCCTTGATGCATCTCTCGTAGTTCTTGCCGGATATAACGCAGGTGGCTGACAACCTGTTCTCGTTTTGATTGCGACATCAGTAGCCAGTTTTTTCTTCACTCTTTTTTAACGCATGGAGCGTCACAGGTGCGGGATTCGCCTGCGTGAAAGGCTTCCTGCCAGAGCAATCAAGCCAAAAGTCAGCAGGGATGATGGCCGAGCCAGTATCGCCAGAACAACAATGCAGGCTAGGGCTATTAATAGTGGGGGCCGCTGGGGGCGACTCAGGTGAATGTGCTGGTCCATGGGCTCAATTGTCGCCCATCTGGACCTGAGATGTTCGTTCAATTTTACAATGATTGCGTTGATGCGCTCAGTGGAGAATAGGGGATTCGAACCCCTGACCTCTGCGGTGCGATCGCAGCGCTCTACCAGCTGAGCTAATTCCCCAGTGCCAGCAACCTAGCTTCTAGGCAGAATGGGCCTTGGCGCCGCATCAGTAGCAACTATGCAGAACGTCCAGGACTTCTCGATGCAGGCTTCCTCCGTCATCACTCCAGAGCGTCTTGAGGCTTTTGATGAAGCGGCCATCGCTGTGCTTGCTCAGCGCCTTGAAGACGACGATTACCCCGCGGCCTTTGACGGGCTCGGAGATTGGCATCTATTGCGAGCTTTGGCCATTCATCGTCCGGAGCTGACTGCTCCTTACGTCCATCTTGTCGATCAGGAACCCTTCGATGAAGAATGAGACGGCAGGCACCCTGGCGGGACGCCGTCTGCTTGTTGCGGCAAGTGGCAGCATCGCTGCCGTCAAAACGCCATTGCTCGTTAGTGCCTTGGTTAAGGCGGGTGCAGAGGTGCGATGTGTCGTCACGCCTAGTGCCGCCAAGCTTGTGAGTCCTTTGGCGCTTGCCAGTCTCAGCCGCCATCGTTGTTATCAGGACGAGGATCAATGGAATCCGAGCGAACCGCGCCCTTTGCATATCGCTCTGGCTGAATGGGCGGAGCTTGTTGTTGTGGCGCCTCTGAGTGCATCAAGTCTTGGCCGTTGGAGCCAAGGTCTTGGGGATGGTCTTTTGGCCAGTATCTTGCTGGCGTGCGAACGCCCAGTAGTGGTTGCTGCAGCCATGAACACAGGGATGTGGAGCAGTCCCGCAGTGCAAAGGAATTGGCAATATTTAAAGGATGATCCCAAGGTGTTGCCGTTGGCACCTGAAGCTGGCTTGTTGGCCTGTGATCGCTTGGGCGAAGGCCGCATGGCTGCCCCTGAGTTGATCGAGCTGGCTGTTCTCAGTGGCTTGCTACAGGCCGATCAGGTCGGTCATTTGCGGCGTGATTGGAGTGGTCGCCGCTTGTTGGTCACGGCTGGCCCCACAGTTGAATCCTTGGATCCGGCGCGCTTGCTGAGCAACCGCAGTAGTGGTCGGATGGGGGTGCTCTTGGCCCAGGCTGCTCGGCTGCGGGGTGCTTGTGTTGATCTTGTGCATGGTCCAGTGACTGTTCCTGAAGCTTGGCTGGAGGGATTGACGCTCCATCCCGTTGGTAGTGCGAGGCAGATGCAGTCAGTGTTGGCTGCGCTGCAATCTCAAGCCGATGCTGTGGCGATGGCAGCAGCGGTGGCGGATCTGCGTCTTGCTGATGGCCCCCAGGTTCAAAAAACTTCCAAGGATTGCTTGCTGGCTTCTCTGGCCACTGGCCTCGAACTTGTGCCGGATCTACTGGCAGAGCTTGTCGGCAATCGCCCTGAAGGTCAGGTGGTGCTTGGCTTCGCTGCCCTCACTGGGGATGACTCTGAGGTGCAGAAGCTGGGTGCGGCGAAGCGATTGTTGAAGGGCTGTGACTTGCTTTTTGCTAATCCGATCGACCGACCTGGCCAGGGTTTTGAGGAGAATGCCAATGGTGGTTGGTTGGTTGGCGCTGATGGTATTGCTCGTGCATTGCCCGTGACCTCCAAGTTGGTCTTGGCTCACCAGTTGCTTGATGCTCTTCTGGAGATTCCTAAGACGTCCTCAGCAGCTTTTTGATCAGACTCGCTGTTGAAGAGGTGCCCCTGAAGACTGCAGCTTTCGCAAAAACGAACTTTTCTTATAAAAGTTTGAAGCAACGTTTCTGGCCACTTTTCTCTTTCATGCCCCTTCCTTCGCTGTCTTTTAAGCCGGTGCGTGCATTAGGGCTTCTTGCTATGAGTGAGTTCTCAGCCTGAGCATGGCTTTACACAACGGGTTGTTGAGAGGTGCAAAAGGTAGCTGTTATCCACTGTTTTGCCCCTGTAAGGTGGACTTTGGGCGGTACATACCGCAGTTATCTGGCTATTTGGCATCCTTTCCATGAGCTTTCGTCCTCTGCTGGCCCTGGTGCTGGCTCTTTGTCTCACCGTGGTGACTGCCTGTAGTGGTGGTTCCCAGGCTATGGATCGCTCCAACATCACTTACGAAGACATCAAAGACACCGGTTTGGCCAATGATTGCCCAACGCTGCCTGATGAGGCACGGGGATCGATCAGCCTGACGCAAGGCGGTAAGTATCAGCTCCGCGAAATTTGTATGCATCCTTCTCAAGTTTTCGTGAAGGGTGAGCCCACCAACAAACGCCAGGAATCTCGTTATCTCGAAGGCAAGATCCTGACTCGCTTCACATCCAGCTTGGATCAGGTCTATGGCGATCTCGCCGTCTCTGGAGACAGCATCACCTTCTCTGAGCAGGGCGGTATGGACTTCCAGCCTGTCACTGTCCTTTTGGCTGGTGGTGAAGAGGTCCCATTCACCTTCGCAAGCAAGGAACTCGTGGCTAAAGCCAACGGTGCTGCGTTGAGCCCTAGCACCGATCTCGAGGGTGACTATCGCGCTCCCAGCTATCGCACCAGTAATTTCCTTGATCCCAAAGCTCGTGCGTTGACCACTGGTGTTGATTACGCCCAGGGTCTTGTTGCTTTAGGTGGGGATGATTCCGAGCTCGCCACTGAGAACCTCAAGCGTCATATCGATGGAGCTGGCCATATGGTTCTTTCGGTTAACAAGGTTGATGCTGAGACCGGTGAATTCGCTGGCTTGTTTACTGCCTATCAACCATCCGATACCGATATGGGTGGCAAAGAAGCTGTCGATGTGAAGATCTCTGGCCAGTTTTATGGAGTGTTGGAGGAGTCTTGATCAGCGAAATCTGAATCGATACTCCTGAGCCCATTACCAAGAACAACTGTTCCCATTAAGGGGCCTCTCGGCCCCTTTTTTGATGCGCAGCATCTGAACTGGAGGGCTGCTAGCCGATTGGATCCCGCTATCTGGGAGAATCGCGCGGCATTCATAGGTTCGACATGACCGCCAGCTCTCGTGCTTCTTCTAAGGCTTCTGGCGTGATTTCTCCCTATGGAGACAGTCTGGTTGATTTGATGGTGCCGGCTGATCAGCGTGAAGCGCTGAAGGCCAGTGCTACCCAAACCCTGGAATGCTCTGATCGCAATGCCTGCGATGTTGAGTTGTTGATTGTTGGTGGTTTCTCGCCTGAACGCGGCTTCATGCATCAAGTCGATTACGACTCGGTGGTTGCGAGTCATCGCACCACATCGGGCTATCTGTTTGGCTTGCCAATCGTGATGGATACCGACCGCGACGATCTGAAGGTGGGTGATCGCGTACTGCTGACCTACAAGGGACAGCAACTTGCCTTGTTGGAGCTAGAAGATAAGTGGGAGCCAGACAAGGTTGTGGAGGCCAAGGGCTGTTACGGCACCACCTCGTTGGAACATCCAGCTGTGAGGATGATTGCCACCGAACGCAAGCGCTTTTATCTCGGAGGCAAGTTGCATGGCCTTGAACTCCCAGAGCGCGTCTTCTCCTGCAAAACGCCGGCTCAGGTAAGAGCGGAATTACCAGCTGGAGAGGATGTGGTGGCCTTTCAATGCCGCAACCCCATTCACCGTGCCCACTATGAGCTGTTTACGAGGGCGTTGCATGCCAGCAATGTCAGCGAAAATGCAGTTGTGCTTGTGCATCCCACCTGTGGCCCAACCCAGCAAGATGACATCCCTGGCGCTGTGCGCTTCCAGACCTATGAGCGCCTTGCTGCTGAAGTCGACAATGCCAGCATTCGCTGGGCTTACCTTCCCTATGCGATGCATATGGCCGGCCCGCGTGAGGCTCTTCAGCACATGATTATTCGTCGCAATTATGGATGCACTCATTTCATTATTGGTCGCGACATGGCTGGTTGTAAGTCGTCCTTAAGCGGTGATGACTTCTATGGTCCTTACGACGCTCAGAATTTTGCTCGTGAATGCGCGCCAGAGCTGGCGATGGAAACGGTTCCATCCTTGAATCTTGTCTACACCGAGGAAGAGGGATATGTGACTGCTGAGCATGCTGAAACCAGAGGCCTGCATATTAAAAAGCTGAGTGGCACTCAGTTCCGCAAGATGCTGCGTAGCGGCGAGGAGATCCCCGAATGGTTCGCTTTTCGCAGCGTGGTGGAGGTGTTGCGATCCTCCTAACCCTTTGTGGTCAAGACTCTATTAACATTCCTTCATCTGATCGAGGACAATCTTGGAAAAACGCTGGCGCAACGTTGGGCTGTATGTGCTCTTAATGGTGATCGTGATCGTTGTTGGCACGGCCTTCCTCGATCGTCCTGACCCTGCAACTGCTCCAAGGCCTTTGCGCTACAGCGATTTCGTTGAAGCTGTGCAGGACAACCAGGTCAGCCGTGTGCTCATTTCCCCGGACCGGGGTACTGCCCAGGTTGTTGAGAACGATGGGCGTCGTGCAGAGGTGAACCTTGCTCCAGACAAGGACCTCCTCAAGATGCTGACTGAGCACGATGTCGATATTGCTGTACAGCCAACAAAACAGCCCAGTGCTTGGCAGCAGGCCGCTGGCAGCTTGATCTTCCCTGTTCTGTTGCTTGGTGGTTTGTTCTTCCTCTTTCGCCGTGCCCAGGGAGGAGGAGGTGGCAACCCAGCCATGAATTTTGGCAAGAGCAAGGCCAGGGTTCAGATGGAGCCTTCGACTCAGGTCACTTTTAGTGATGTGGCTGGCATTGAGGGGGCAAAATTAGAGCTAACGGAAGTCGTCGACTTCCTCAAGAATCCAGATCGCTTCACGGCTGTCGGCGCCAAAATCCCCAAAGGTGTCTTGTTGGTTGGGCCTCCAGGAACGGGCAAAACGCTTTTGGCTAAAGCCGTGGCTGGTGAAGCAGCCGTGCCGTTTTTCTCGATCTCTGGCTCAGAGTTTGTGGAAATGTTTGTTGGTGTGGGTGCAAGTCGTGTCCGTGATCTTTTTGAACAGGCCAAGAAGAATTCGCCCTGCATCGTGTTCATCGATGAGATCGATGCGGTGGGGCGTCAGCGAGGCGCTGGACTTGGTGGTGGCAACGATGAGCGTGAGCAGACCCTGAATCAGCTCCTGACAGAAATGGATGGCTTTGAAGGCAATACAGGGATCATCATTGTTGCGGCGACCAACCGCCCCGACGTGCTTGATGCAGCCTTGATGCGCCCAGGTCGTTTTGATCGTCAGGTGGTTGTCGAGAGACCCGATTACAGCGGTCGCTTACAGATTCTCAAGGTGCATGCTCGCGACAAGACGCTTTCGAAGGATGTTGACCTCGATAAGGTTGCTCGCCGGACGCCAGGGTTTACCGGTGCCGATCTAGCCAACTTGCTCAATGAAGCGGCGATTCTTGCCGCTCGACGCGAGCTCACTGAAGTTAGTAACGACGAAGTCAGTGATGCGATTGAGCGCGTGATGGCGGGCCCAGAGAAAAAGGATCGGGTGATCAGTGATCGTCGTCAACGATTGGTTGCCTATCACGAGGCTGGCCACGCCCTTGTAGGCGCGTTGATGCCTGATTACGACCCTGTTCAGAAGATTTCGATCATCCCTCGAGGTCAGGCTGGTGGTCTCACCTTCTTTACGCCGAGCGAAGAGCGGATGGAGTCCGGGTTGTATTCCAGGGCTTACTTACAGAATCAGATGGCTGTGGCTCTGGGTGGCCGTGTTGCAGAAGAAATCGTCTACGGCGAAGAAGAGGTGACAACGGGTGCTTCCAATGATTTACAGCAAGTGGCGCAGGTTGCACGTCAAATGGTCACTCGCTTTGGCATGAGCGACAAACTTGGCCCGGTCGCTTTGGGCCGGTCCCAGGGAGGCATGTTCTTGGGTCGGGATATCGCTGCTGAGCGAGATTTCTCTGAAGACACAGCGGCAACCATTGATGCTGAAGTCTCGGATTTGGTTGATGTTGCCTACAAACGTGCCAGCAAGGTTCTTGTCGACAATCGGTCTGTTCTCGATGAGTTGGCCGGCATGCTTGTTGAGAAGGAAACTGTTGATTCCGAGGAGCTGCAGCAACTACTAATCCGTCGCGACGTTCGGGTTGCTGAATATGTCTAACCTTCAAAGCTCTTGATATGGCGAGAGCAGCAGGAGGCCTTGATGGCCTCCCTGTCTTCGCAGCCTTTGATTGTTGTTCTCCGTCCAGAGCTCGAAGATTTAGCGCCATCGCGCAATAGTCCTCCTTTGTTAGCTGTTCTCGAGCAGCTTCAGCTTGTTGGCCTTAGGCATGTTGAGGTGGCTTGGTCGGCTCATCCTGGCTGGATGTCTCTGATGCGTGAAGTGAAGGCTGCCTTCTCCGATTTCTCTCTGGGTGCAGCTTCAATCCATCGAGTGGAGGCCTTGCATGCTGTGAAAGAGCTCGGTCTCTCTTATGCGATGACGCCTTGTTTTGATCTTTCGCTTCAAAATCAGGCGCTGGAATTGCAACAGTTGTTGGTGCCTGGGGTTTTCTCTCCTTCGGAGATCCATCAGGCTTGTTCTATTGGCTGCCAGCTGGTCAAACTTTTCCCTGCATCAGTTTTGGGAATGAATTACTGGCGGCAGATTGAGGCCCCTCTAGAGCCTTTGCCATTTGTGATTGCAGCTGGTGGGCTTACGGTTTCAGACTTAACACCATGGCTTGCGGCTGGCTACAACAGCGTGGCTCTGGGTCGAGGTTTGATCAAGCAGGGGCGTCTTGACCCTGCTTTGAATGCATGGTTGAAGGATCCGACAAGCAATATCTGACTCCAACTTTTAAGTCGACATGACGAGCTGGATGCTACATATAAGTTAGCTGTCTTTTATTCAATGTCTCAGCTAACTATCAAACTCAGCGCTAAGGCTGATGCCTTGATCGCTCAGCTTCAGAAGGAAATCTTCAATCGTCGTCGTAAAAAAGTTACTGCCGCGGGAGTGGTTGAAACCCTTGTCGAGAGTGGTGCCAAGTCGCAGTCAGACAAGCGCTTCGCGACATCCTGGACCAATCTGATTAAGGACATCGAGAAAGCTGCCAAGCTGTCCAACTCTCATGGCAGCAAGCCTTCCAACCTCAGTTCTGAGGAGTGGGCCATGGTCTTAACCCATCGTGGTCGCAGGGGTAGCAAGGCTCCTGCCAAAGCTCCCGCCAAGGCTCCCGCAAAGCGCTCCTCGACGAGTGGTGCGGCTGCGAAAGCACCTGCGAAAACAACAAAGGCGAAGGCTGCCGCGACGAAGACACGTACAAGCCGAGCGGCTGTTGCCAAGGCTGCCTCCTCCAAGGCGGCTCCTGCCAAGACTGCTGCGAAGAAAGCTGTTGCCTCCAAAGCTTCAGCTAAGTCATCGGCAACCAAGTCATCGGCAACCAAGGCTTCTTCCCCCAAAGCTGCTGCAACAAGGTCATCGGCGAAGAAAACCTCGACGACTAAAGCCAAAGCCTCTGCTGCGAAGACGTCTGTTAGGAAGACTGCCTCTAAGAAGACAGCCTCTAAAAAGGCTCCTGCTGCTGCTAAGCCTGCCGCGAAATCAGTCACGAAAGCCCGACCAGCACGTCGTGCTCGTAAAGCCAGTGGTCCGAAGAGTGCAAGCACCTCTGTTGCGAAGCGCATGGCCAAGGCAGCGGGTCGACTCGGCTCAGGAGCTGCGACAACCGCGGCCGCCAGCCTCAATGGCAGTAGTCCTGTTGTGATGGCTTAGATCTGCAAAGCAGATTGGGCTGGCGGCTTCATCCATCGGGATTCAGCTGTTGGCCCACGACTGAATATCAACCTGCTGCGTCTCAGTAGAGCATTGGTTTCAGGTGAATGCTTTGTGGGAGTTCTACTTCCTAAGAGCTTTCATCTACCAGAGACTGCATTGCCCCTGTTGGCGTAATAGGTGGTCGGCGAGGACCAGGGCAACCATGGCTTCCACCATGGGCACAGCCCTCGGGAGTACGCAGGGATCATGACGACCCTTGGCCGCGAGGGTCGTGGCGTTGCCCTCAGCATCAATCGTTTGTTGCTCCTTGCTGATCGTGGCGGTTGGCTTGAAGGCGACGCGAATCACGATGGGCTCTCCATTGCTGATCCCTCCTTGGATGCCGCCGGAGTTATTGGTGGCGGTTTTGAGCCGACCGTCCTCAGTTGGCAGGAAGGCATCGTTGTGCGCACTGCCTTTCAATAAGGTTCCAGCGAAACCTGAGCCAAGCTCAAATCCTTTTGTCGCTGGCAGTGACATCAAGGCTTTGGCTAGGTCTGCTTCAAGTTTGTCGAACACAGGCATGCCGAGTCCAACAGGAGGGCGCCTGACGATGCACTCGATCACGCCTCCGCAGGAGTCGCCTTCACGGCCGATGGCGGTGATTCGTTCCACCATCTTTTCAGCGATGTCTTGATCAGGGCAGCGCACGATATTGGCTTCAATATCGGCCAATTGCACAGCGTCAGTATCAATGGACGCCTCCAAGGTGTGGATCTGTTTCACCCACGCCAAGATTTCGGTGTTATGGCTTCTATCGAGGAGTTGTTTGGCGATTGCACCAGCGGCAACACGTCCGATTGTTTCTCTAGCCGACGCTCTCCCCCCACCACTACCGGCTTGAATTCCGTATTTCGCTTGATAGGTGGCGTCTGCATGAGATGGCCGAAAAGCGACCTGCATCTCTTGATAGTCGCCTGGTCGCTGGTCTTTGTTGCGCACCACCATGGCGATGGGCGTGCCAAGTGTCTTGTTGCCTACTAGACCACTGAGCACCTCAACCTGGTCGGCTTCCTTGCGTGGTGTGGTGATTTTGCTCTGGCCGGGTTTGCGTCGATCAAGTTCAGCTTGGATCTTGGCGAGATCGAGCTCAAGGCGAGGCGGACAGCCTTCGACAATGACGCCAACACCACCGCCATGTGATTCCCCGAAGGTACTAATGCGGAACAGGTCGCCGAAGCTGCTGCCCATGACGTTCTCAATTTCACTTGAGCGTAAAGAGTCGCTGGCATTGCCTGAGCGCTTAGGCCTATCTGCCTGATCAGATCAGTGCTTTAAGCACTCCTTCTGGCCAGGTTTCTACCGGTTGATCGGCCAACATCTCAAAATCACGAAAGTCAAATCCTGGCCCTACACAGCAGCTCATCAAGGTGAAATCACCCTCACTGCGAGCTGCCATCCAGCTGCCAGCCGGAATGGTTTGTACAGGACTGTCGCTAGCAAGACGCAAGGATTCAGGGCGAGCTTTGCTGTCTGCGAGTTTGAACAGAGTGAGTGCAGAGCCTTGTAGGTGATTCCAGGTTTCATCCGCTCCGATGACGCGATGCCAACGGCTGACCTCGTCAGCTCCGAGGAGAAAAAGAACCGTGGTGAGAGCAGAGCGTGTTTCGCCGTCTGCGCGCTTCACCTGGATGGAACTGCGATGAACTTCTCGATACCAGCCGCCTTCCGGATGCGGCAACAGCTGGAACTGATGCACAAGATTATTCAGTTCCATGGTGCTGGAGGGCTTGAGGTGTTCGCCTGTAATTGTTCCTTGTCTCAGATGATCAGACATCTCTGCCGATCGCCGGCTGTTATGACGATCAGCCGGCTGTTATGCCGATCAGCGGGATAGCTAGGTCTTCAGACCTGCTGGTTTTGTTCAATCGGTTGTCTTGCTTGGCCTCTTGCCGATCAAGGCTTGGCTCCCCCAATTTGGGCCTTTAGAGCTTGTGAATTTGCCTTAAAAAAGCCCCCTCAAATTGAGGGGGCTTGAAAGGCACAGCAGAAGCTGTGCCTTTGTTTGAGTTGAATGAACAGGCTTAGCTGTTGCGATCAACCAACAGCTGGAGCAATCAGAGCCACAGGAGTGGACTGAGCAGCTGCCAGGTCGAGAGGGAAGTTATGAGCATTGCGCTCATGCATTACTTCCATGCCGAGGTTGGAGCGATTCAATACGTCAGCCCAGGTAGGGATAACGCGGCTCTGGCCATCAACGATTGACTGGTTGAAGTTGAAACCGTTGAGGTTGAAAGCCATGGTGCTGACGCCCATGGAGGTGAACCAGATGCAAACCACTGGCCATGCGGCCAAGAAGAAGTGCAGGCTGCGGCTGTTGTTGAAGCTGGCGTATTGGAAGATCAAACGACCGAAGTAGCCGTGGGCTGCAACGATGTTGTAGG
>CATBLW010000186.1 GCA_949486985.1 Prochlorococcus marinus str. MIT 9215 | reverse complement strand
AGACGATCGATTACCTGCTTGGCTGGATGCACCCTCAAGGCCACTGATTGAAGCTGTGAAGCAACAATTTGATCCAAAGCAACAACTAGCAAGAGGGCGATTACCAGGGGTTATTGGTTAATTAACCACTGATGTAGCGACAAACAAGCTGCTGCTTATTACCAGGCTTGAGCTCCAACTTGTGATCACCACTGATCAAGGCTTCACGTGGCCCCGTCCAAGGCTCAAGGCAAACCATCTGCCGTGGTGGATCAGTCCAGACCACAGTGAGGTCCATTGGCTTGTCATGCTGCAGCTGCAGAGAGGCCCCAGAGGCTTCATCCACAAGGGCAACGGAACCTGCAGGGCGAGTCAGGAAGTCCACGCCCTGGGATAGGCGTTCGAGTTGCCTGGCCGTTTCAGCTTCAGCCATCTCCAAATGGTTCAAACAAGAATTGGGCAAGCCTTCCAGATGAACCATGTTCAAATCAGCCACCTGGAAATAAGGATGCAAACCAAAACTGAACGGCATCACGTCATCACTACGGTTATGCACCGTGGTCTCGATCTCTAAAGCATTGGCAAGCGGCCGCACCCTCATCTCGATCAAAAACTCAAAGGGGTAGGCAGCACGCGTGGCCTGCGTGTCGCGAAGGCTGAGCTTCACGCCGCTCTGATCATCCAAGAGCTGCAACTCCCAGGGCAGATCCCTGGCAAAACCATGTTGTTTCAGCGTGTATTCACCACCAGGCAAAGGCAGAACATCACCTGGAAGATTCCCGCAGATGGGAAACAACACGGGGATCCCTCCACGAATACTTTTGCCAGGATCGGCAAAGCGCTGTTGATCCAAATAGAGCAGCTCACGACCGTTGCAGCACCACGCCGTGACCAAGCCACCGCGCTCGGGCACGATCCGCAAGCGATCACCACTCTCTGGATGTACATACTCCCAATGGGAATAAGGGCTGTTCTGCTCAATCAGGGTCATCGCCATCAACCCATGCTCGACTCGGTTAAGCGCAACTCCGTGAGCCACTCCAACATGGCAGCATTCACCTGATCGGGGACCTCGTCATGGGGGCAATGACCAGCCTCCAAAACCACCTCCTTGGTGACAGGTGGGGCATGACGCTGAAAACTCGCGCGTTTACCCGCTGCATTCATCCATGGGTCGCGATTTCCCCAGAGCAACAACAGTGGTGCCTGAAGCTGCGCAAATAACTCATCAAGGGGCTGCCCTTTCGGGCCGCGGGTGTCAAACACCCTTCGAAACACAGTGAAGGCACCTGGATCAAGCGAAGGCCTGCGAATGGCCTCCACGAGATCATCATCAACATTGGTGTTATCGATATAGACCTGATTGAGCGTGCGACGAATGGTTGCAGGCTTCCTCAAATTCTCAAAAATCAATCGCTGCACCAAAGGATCTCTCAGCAGTCCGCCGCCAATCGACTGACGAGCTTTCGCCAACAAACTCTTAGGCGGCTTCTTGTCATCGCTGAAATATCCCGCGGCATTGAGCAGCACCACCCCTGCAGTGTTGCGTCCAAGGGCTGCACCAGCTGCTAAGGCCGCAAAACCACCCAATGAGTTGCCAACAAGCACTGTTGGGCGCCCGATCCTTTCATTGACATAGGCCACCAACTGATCAGACCAGAGCGCACCGCCATAATTCAGTTCAGCCGGTTTGGCGCTACGGCCAAAACCAAGCAGATCTAAAGCATGCACCTCGTGGGTGAGCGAAAGCACTGGAATGTTGAATCGCCAGTGATCAGTAGAAGCGCCAAAACCATGCACCAAAAGGATGGCTGGACTTTCAGGCTTGAGCTGAGCCTCACTGGTTTCAGCAGGCTTGCAGCTCAGGCAATGGACATCATGGCCGCCAAAACTCCAGGGAGCACTCGTCCCAGTGGCTGGAGCAGGCGACACATCCAATCAAGCAATGAATTCGGATATTAGGCAATTTTCAGGTCATTCCGAGCAGGAATGTTCTTGATGACGACCTAGATCAAACCAACGGGATTCGCCGCGACATCATCGGGAATCGAGTTGCCGCCTCCAGGCTTTTTGTCTTTCAAAACAAGACGCAGAAGCAAAGGAGCGAGGAAGGTTGT
>CATBLW010000185.1 GCA_949486985.1 Prochlorococcus marinus str. MIT 9215 | reverse complement strand
CCTGTATTTGGATCCCTCGTTTGGATTGCTGCCCAGCCAGTCCCAGCGTCCACGCTCACAGAACTTCTCAACCAATGCCGTGATGAACGCGCTGGCCTCGAAGGCAACATGGCCTGCGGCGCTCTAACGCAAGGACTCATCGCCCGATATAGCGGCCCCTCAAGTCAAGCAGCCCGATATTGGTTCAGTCGCATCTGGGCGCAAACCCGTGCAATCCGGGGCCTGGATCGACCGCAAATTCCGAGAGTCTGGCCCTTACAGGAAAGCCCTTTCCAGCACAAAACGTCCATAGAGAACATTTCTATCGCCAAGACTTCGGCACACTGAACAAAGCAGCGGGCCGTCATGAATCTCAGCCCTCAAGAAAAAGACAAGCTTCTCGTCGTCACAGCAGCATTGCTAGCGGAACGACGACTGCAAAGGGGGGTGAAGCTCAACCATCCCGAAGCTGTGGCCTGGTTGAGTTTTTTGGTGCTTGAAGGTGCACGCGATGGCAAAACTGTTGCCGAACTGATGATCGAAGGCACCACCTGGCTCAATCGCGATCAAGTCATGGAAGGCGTTCCTGAATTGATCCATGACGTGCAAATCGAAGCTGTCTTCCCGGATGGCACGAAGCTCGTCACCTTGCATGACCCGATTCGCTGAAGCTGTTGCCATGACTCCACTCATCCCAGGCGAACTGATCCCAGAACCCGGCGAGCTTGAACTCAACGCTGGCCGCGAAACAACCAACTTGCTAGTCGCCAACAGCGGTGACCGCCCAGTTCAAGTGGGGTCCCACTTCCATTTCCAAGAAGCCAACGCAGCTCTGCAGTTCGATCGGGAGGCGGCCCATGGCAAGCGTCTCGACATCCCTGCAGGCACTGCCATCCGCTTCGAACCCGGTGATAGCCGCGAAGTCACACTCGTGCCATTCGCTGGTCGTCGGCGCGTTTTTGGCTTCAACGGTCGCATTAACGGTCCCCTCGACTAATTCCCCATGCCCTTCCGGATTTCCCGACAGAGCTACGCCGAGACCTATGGCCCCACCACTGGAGACCGAGTTCGTCTAGCCGATACCGAGCTCATCCTTGAAGTGGAAAAAGACTTCACCGTCTATGGCGATGAAGTGAAGTTTGGCGGTGGCAAGGTGATCCGCGATGGCATGGGGCAATCTCAGCAATCAAGGGCGAGCGGTGCTGTGGACACCGTGATCACCAATGCCCTCATCCTCGACTGGTGGGGCATCGTCAAAGCCGACATCGGTATCCGCGATGGACGCATTGTTGGCATCGGCAAAGCCGGCAACCCAGATACCCAGGAAGGGGTCACGATTGTGATCGGCCCTAGCACCGAAGCCATCGCCGGCGAAGGCCAGATCGTTACGGCAGGAGCAATCGACAGCCATATCCATTTCATCTGTCCCCAACAAATCGAAACGGCACTAGCTAGCGGCGTTACCACCATGCTTGGTGGCGGCACTGGTCCAGCCACTGGAACCAACGCCACCACATGCACGCCTGGAGCCTTTCACATCAGCCGCATGCTGCAAGCAGCCGAGGGCTTGCCAATGAATCTTGGCTTCTTCGGCAAAGGCAACGCCAGTACGCCTGAAGCCCTTGAGGAACAAGTGCGAGCAGGAGCTTGCGGGCTCAAACTCCACGAAGACTGGGGCACCACCCCAGCAGCTATTGACTGCTGTCTTTCAGTCGCCGACCAAATGGATGTGCAGGTGTGCATTCACACCGACACCCTCAACGAAGCAGGGTTTGTGGAAGACACAATCGCCGCCATTAAAGGGCGCACGATCCACACCTTTCACACTGAAGGAGCTGGTGGTGGCCATGCTCCAGACATCATCAAAATCTGCGGCGAAGCCAACGTGCTGCCAAGCAGCACCAACCCAACCAGGCCTTACACACGCAACACCCTCGAGGAACACCTCGACATGCTGATGGTGTGTCATCACCTCGATCCCAAAATCCCCGAGGATGTTGCCTTCGCAGAATCGCGAATTCGCCGCGAAACCATTGCCGCAGAAGACATTCTCCACGACCTCGGAGCCTTCAGCATCATCGCCAGCGATTCCCAAGCCATGGGCCGAGTCGGCGAGGTGATCACGCGAACATTCCAGACCGCTCACAAGATGAAGGTGCAACGGGGTTGCTTGCCAGAGGACTCCAACCGCAACGACAACAACCGCCTCAAACGCTATATCGCCAAAGTGACGATCAATCCCGCGATCGCCCATGGAATCAGCAAGCAGGTGGGCTCAATCGAATGCGGAAAACTCGCTGATTTAGTGCTCTGGAAACCAGGTTTCTTTGGGGTGAAGCCAGAATTGATCGTTAAAGCAGGCTCCATCGCCTGGGCCCAGATGGGTGATGCCAATGCATCAATTCCAACTCCAGGGCCGGTGCACGGTCGACCCATGTTCGCCAGTTTCGGCAAAGCACTAGCGCCAAGTTGTCTCACATTCGTGAGCCAAGCGGCCATGGACGACGATATTCAAAGCAAGCTCGGCTTAGAGAGATTGTGCATGCCTGTGCAAGAAACACGCAGCGTCGGCAAAGCAGCGATGCAATGCAATAACGCCTTACCCAACATCGAAGTTGATCCACAGACGTATGAAGTCTTCGCCGACGGAGAACTGCTCACTTGTGAGCCTGCAGAGGTTTTGCCCTTAGCCCAGCGTTATTTGTTGCTTTGACGCCGTTGAGATGAGGCAAGAGAACAGAACAACAACTACCCGCCCAGATAGGCCATTTCCTGCCGCGCAGTGAGGTCAGACGAAGGCTGAGAACCATCCGCAGACAATCTCTGCTCGCTATAGCGATCTCGCCTCGCTTGCCATAAATCCGCCAGAGCGCACATCAAGCCTTCAGCATCAATCTCTGGGACCAACCAAGGGCGCAAACTGGTCCCATGCTCTGCAAATAAACAGGTGTAAGCCATGCCATCGGCCGTAAGCCTTAGACGATTGCAACCGTTGCAGAAAGGATCACTGATGGAGGCAACTACAGCAATCCATCCAGCACCATCCTGATAACGCCAACGGCGAGCAGTACTGGCCTGACTTCGGCCCTGATGCACGAGAGGCCACACAGCATCAATCCGACGAACCATTTCTTCTGCAGTGAACACAGCCTCGGGTGTCCAGCCGTTGCGATTGCCTACATCCATATATTCAATCAATCGCAGTTCAAGGCCCTCATTTCGAGCCAAGGATGCCAAAGGCAGCACTTGTTGCTCATTCCGCCCCCTCTGAATGACACTGTTGAGCTTGAGAGCACCCCTCGCAGGATCAAATCCAGCACTACGGGCTGCACGAATGGCTTCCAAGACCCGATGAAGAATTTGAGCACCACTAGATTCTCCGCCTTGCTGCCCAGTCATTTCGGCAACACTGATGCCATCGGTTCCATCGAGGCTGATAGTGATCCGATCGAGTCCCGCCAACTTCAAGGCCTTGGCTCGATCTTCAGACAACAGCAAGCCATTGCTTGTCAGCGTGACTTCCAAAAGATTGCTCAAGGGATCAGCAGGCTCTAGTCGCCTTGACTGCACGGCTGCGAGCAAACTCTCCAGGCCACTAGACAACAAAGGCTCACCACCAGTCAATCGCAAGCGACGTACTCCGAGAGAACAAGCGGCAGTGATCAAAGCCAAGCGTTGAGCCTGGTCCAAAAGGCCAGGAAGCTCCTGATGATCAGGAAGGCAATAAGGACACGCCAGATTGCATCGAGCCGTCAAAGAAAGACGCAAAGATTGCAATGGCCGATGCAAGCGGTCCGAAACAGCAATCTGGCTGATCATGTCTGCAATGCTGCTAAATCAGCCCGGCTATTGGCATTTAGTAGCTGTATGGCCGGCAACGTCACCGTTCGGTGTGGAATCCGTGAAAGCCAATTCTGCCAAGAGCTCCGGCCCTCTCTCAACTCCTGATCCAAGGTCCTATGCAACAAATCTCCAAAAGGGTAAATGCCCAACAATGGCTGCAACCTCTGACCGTCATGAGCGACAACCGCGATGTCGGGATTGTCATGCCAACAAGCGATTAAAGCCTGCATCGCATCAAGCCGAAGATTGGGCATATCAACCGGCGCAAGAAACATGGCATTTTCATCAGCCAACGGCAATAAGCGTGCCAGCGCTTTTAAAGGACCTTGCCAAGGGGGTGGCTCAGAGACAACCTCAATCGCTGGAAACGTCAATCTCAATGCCTGATGGCTGGCGTGACCGCTCAACACCCTTACAGGCAGACCAAGTTGCAGGAATAGTCCAGAAACATGACTCAACCAAGTGCCGCCTAAAGGGTGTGGCAGCAGAGCCTTGTCCTGATGCATCCGTCTGCTAGAGCCGCCACTCAATACACAAGCAGAAAGATTTTGTCGAGATAGCAATGCAAGAGACTGTATTGATTTGCCTTCTATTAAAGAGACTAAAGCGCAAAGATTCCGTAGCCAATCACACAATGCCCAGCGAAAGCGTAGCGGCGATTACTTTATTGATAGCTCTATCCAATTATTGACGGAACGGTAGTTTTGAGCACCACATGAATACGCATGCAGGTGTTGTAATTAGCTCATGATTCACATTTTCTCCGCATTCAAATTCTGAATTCTATTTTTTTGAGGCCAGATTTATCAACATTCTCTTGACTCTTCATGCTTGGTGACCTTTGGTCGTTCCAGGGGAGATATCGCACGCTCCACCTCACCTGGTTCGCCTTTTTTCTAACATTCATCGTTTGGTTTAATTTGGCCCCACTCGCCACAACTGTGCAAGCAGATATGGGGCTAAGTATTAACCAAGTTCGCACGCTAGCCATCTGCAATGTGGCTCTCACGGTGCCGGCTCGCATCTTAATAGGGATGCTGCTCGACAAATTCGGGCCACGGATCACTTACTCCAGCCTTCTGGTGTTTTCGGTGATTCCTTGCTTGATGTTTGCATCAGCTCAAAACTTCAACCAACTGGTTGTATCTCGTCTACTGCTCTCAGTTGTAGGAGCTGGATTCGTCATCGGCATACGCATGGTTGCCGAGTGGTTCCCAGCCAAAGAGATCGGGCTCGCAGAAGGCATTTATGGTGGCTGGGGCAACTTTGGCTCTGCTTTCTGCGCTCTAACCATTGTGACAGCAGCTAGCTGGCTCTCCTTTGCCGGCGGAGCTGAAATTGGTGGCTTAATCATCAACTGGCGTGGCGCGATTGCTCTTACTGGAATCATTTCTTCGATCTATGGGGTTTTCTATTTTCTGAATGTCACCGACACTCCGCCGGGAATAAGTTATCAAAAACCTGCGAAATCTGGTGGATTAGAAGTTACCTCAATTAAGGATTTTTGGTTTCTTCTGCTAATGAATATTCCCTTTGCTGCAGCCCTATCTATTCTTGCATGGCGACTTCTAAAAGTTGGATTTCTTGATTCCAGAACCCATTTCATCGCCCTAGCATTTATCGCCGTTTGGTTCGCTTCTCAAATCTGGGGCATTGTCCGCACAAACCGAGATCTAATTCTCGGAGAAAAGATCTATCGAAAAGAAGATCGCTACGAATTCAGACAAGTTGCCATCCTCGAACTCACTTACATCGTCAACTTTGGTTCAGAGCTTGCTGTGGTGTCGATGTTGCCAACATTCTTTGAGACCACTTTTGATTTACCAGCAATCACAGCTGGAATTCTTGCTTCATCTTTTGCCTTCATGAACCTTGTCGCCCGTCCCTGTGGTGGGTTGATCTCAGATCGGCTTGGCAGCCGCAAGAAAACGATGGGATTTTTCACCATCAGCCTTGGCATCGGCTACCTGGTGATGAGCCAAATACAACCAGGCACGTTCACTGGATTGGCTGGCATGGCCACAGCCTTGATGCTCACCATGACCTGCTCCTTCTTTGTGCAAGCAGGTGAAGGCGCAACTTTTGCAATGGTGCCACTGGTCAAACGTCGAGTGACAGGCCAGATAGCTGGCCTGGTAGGCGCTTACGGAAATGTAGGAGCAGTGGCCTATCTGACGATCTACAGCCTGTTGCCGTTTTGGCTGAATGGCCAATCAACAACTCCCGCGGCCAACATCCTTGCCAGATCGAACAGCGCCTTCTTTCAGATGCTGGGTATCGCGGGTCTGATCGTTGGCTTTCTTTGCTGCTTTTTCCTAAAAGAGCCAAAAGCATCCTTTGCCGAAGATCACAACACCACAACAGATCTGGCTTAAGACGTTGCGTACATCCTCTGCTCTCAGCTTTGCCGTAAGCCTTTGCCTCTTTATTCAGGCAGAACTCACCACGAGTGTTCTCTTCGTTTACTCCTCATTCAATGCCTGAGAAGCCTGTCAACGTGAACAGCCAATGTCCTTACTGCGGCGTTGGTTGCGGCCTGGAAATCTTGCCACCTGCTGAAGCTGGAAGAGCCGTACGTCGTGACGCCGATGGCACGCCCATGTGGGCAACCCGTGGTGATCGCAACCATCCCTCAAACCTGGGGCAGGTATGCATCAAAGGAGCAACAGTGGGGCAAGCCCTAGCTCGAGGTCGCCTACGGCAACCGCTGTACCGCACAAGCCTGAGTGAAGAGTTTAAGCCGATTACTTGGGATAAAGCCTTTGAGCTACTGGTGGATCGCATCAAGCAGATCCTTAAGGACAAGAGACAACATGCCATCGCGATGTATGGCTCAGGGCAATTCCATACAGAGGATTACTACCTCGCTCAAAAACTGCTCAAAGGAGCACTAGGCACAAACAATTTCGATGCCAATTCGAGGCTCTGCATGAGCTCAGCAGTGGCGGGCTACAGCCGCAGCCTTGGCTCCGATGGCCCCCCCTGTTGCTACGAAGATCTCGATCACTGCAGCGTGGCGTTCCTGATCGGCACAAACACTGCTGAATGCCATCCAGTGTTGTTTCAGCGATTAATCAAACGCAAAAAACGCCATCCTCGCAACGTCTCCATCGTGGTGGTCGATCCGAGAGCAACCGCTACCAGCAAGGCTGCAGATCTGCATCTAGCAATTGCTCCAGGAACGGATCTTGCCCTGCTCCACGGTATCGCTCATCTCATTCTACGCGATACCGGCTTTGACAGCGACTTCATTGAAGAAGCCACAGAAGATTTTGCTATCTATGCCAAGTTGGTCTCAGAATGGACTCCAGATCGTGTTATCGCGATCTGCGGTATTCAGGAATCCCAGCTACGCGAGGTGGCACGGCTCTGGGGACGGAGTAAAGGAGTGCTCAGCTTATGGTCGATGGGAGTCAACCAACGGCGTGAAGGCACAGCCGTTGTGGGAGGCCTCATCAATCTGCACCTGCTCACGGGGCAAATCGGCAAAATCGGTGCAGGCCCTTTCTCACTCACTGGCCAGCCCAATGCAATGGGAGGCCGTGAAGCAGGTGGTCTGGCCCATCTACTACCTGGCTACAGACTTGTCGACAATCCAAGCCATCGAGCTGAAGTCGAAAAAGTCTGGAGAATGAAACCTGGTTCGATTGCTGCTGAACCAGGACTCAGTGCCTGGCAACAAGTAGAAGCCATGGAAGCCAATGAGCTGGATCTGTGGTGGGTAGCAGCAACGAATCCTCTTGTCAGCATGCCGAACCTGGAGCGCGTCAAAGCAGCAGTCCGACAGTGTCCCCTGGTTGTCGTCAGCGAAGCCTATACAGGAAGTGAGACAGCCGACTACGCCCATCTATTGCTACCCGCCGCCCAATGGAGCGAAAAAGCTGGTGTGATGACCAATTCAGAGCGACGGGTGACACTATGCCCCGCCTACCGACCAGCCCATGGTGAAAGCCGAGCGGACTGGAAAATTTTTGCAGAGCTTGGATGTCGACTTGGCTTCGGCGATCAATTCAACTATTCCTCAGCAGCAGAGGTATATAGCGAATTCACAACACTCACCAAAGGGAAAGTATGTGATGTCTCTGGCCTAAGCCATGAACTGCTGCAAGAACAAGGCCCACAACAATGGCCTTTCCCTCTAGATAGTGAGCCCAGCTCAAGCTCAAAGCGGCTATATACCAACTGGCACTTCCCGACCGCTTCAGGACGAGCACGCTTCATAGCAGAGCAGCCACTCGGCCTAGCAGAGCCACCGAGTGAAGCCTATCCATTGATCCTGACAGTGGGCCGCTATCTCGGCCAATGGCACACCATGACGAGAACCGGCAAGGTAGAGCGGCTAAAAGCCATGCATCCTGAACCGCTTCTAGAGATCCATCCTGATGATGCTGAACGGTGTGGTGTGAAGCATGGCAACCTGGCAGCGATCCGCTCGCGGCGCAGTCGCGTCACGGCAAAAGTCAACATCACAGCTGACATTCGCATCGGCTCTGTATTCCTGCCGATGCACTGGGGCTTTAACCAAGATCTGGCCTGTGAAGCGAATGCGCTTATGCATGAGCAAGCCTGTCCGATTTCCAAGCAACCAGAATTAAAAGCAACAGCTGTGGTCGTTACACAAGCATGAGCATGAAGCAATTGGCTTAACCAAGCACCTCGCTGAAAGCAGCTGCAAGATTGTGATGATCATGGCCAGGACGGACCAACTTACAGAGAGCAAAGCGTTCCAATTCATTCAACGATGCCCACCGATCGATATCCAAAACAATCTCTCGGGCAACAGCCTCCTCAACCAAAGCCTCAGGAACAAGCGCTGCGTTCTGCCAAGCTTCACTCTTGGCAGGGAGCAAAAGAATTGCTTCGCCATCAACCAGCTTGGCTGTGCAGCTC
The DNA here is from genome assembly GCA_949486985.1 of Prochlorococcus marinus str. MIT 9215. Lineage (GTDB taxonomy): Bacteria > Cyanobacteriota > Cyanobacteriia > PCC-6307 > Cyanobiaceae > MIT-9215. The sequence goes on along the minus strand of CATBLW010000185.1, from coordinate 8,454 downwards.
AACAGATGCTGTCGCAGCTGCTCCAAGGCACTGGCATCGTCAGGCCAATCAACCAGCTGCTGACGCTGTAGAACATTCAACTCCAGCCAATGACCCAGCTTTAATTTCAATCCTATTAGATCCAGTTTGCGACGAACACAAAGCGGTATACAGCGCCAGGTTTCAACAAAGTCAAACTCAAAATCAAAGCAGTAATTGGCTTGGTTGAAGATCGTTTCCATCAAATTCAAGAGCACGGCAACAATGACTACATTCGAGCCAAAGGAAGCTGATGTAGTAACAAGAATAACCAAAATCAAGTGTTGTCAACAGAAGATCTGTTGCAAGGTTTGATTTGGTGTCATTAGCGACGAATTGAATTCAAAGAAAGAATCAATATCGACTAAATTCGAGATTTTTTCTTTTGCCTCTAGCCATCATTATTGGAACATTTCTAGGAGTCTCTCACGGCTGGCTAATCTCTGAAAACCTAGTACAAAAATCACTGTCTAGGCCTGCTGCAGATTCCTACGGCTATGCAAAGTTTATTAGCCCTATGGGTGTCCTATAGCCAAGCTTGACTCCATAGTAAGTAGAGATTGTTCTATTGAGCTATGGCCTTGCGCTTCTCTGCACCGGCCTCAAGCCGCTGCCAGATATCGATTGCAATCGGTTTCCTCAGTGCATTTGTTATTGGTTCCTTAGCCATACAGCTATGGCGCTCTCATGACACAGCACCAACACCTTCAGCAGCAAGCAAGATTGTCGAGCCAGTCACCACCCATCAAGCAACCCTATGGCAGACCCTTGGTCAGCCATGAATGTCCAGGCTGGTGCCAAAAGTGCCGTTTCTCCCTGCAACAAGTTAATGAGCGATTCCCTCACTCACCTCAACAGTGCCAATGAGGTCCATATTGTTGATGTCGTTGACAGGCCAGAAACACGTCGCGAAGCCATAGCCGCAGGGATCATTCACATGCAGGCAACCACCCTGGCCGTTGTTTTAGAAGGTCGTGCACCAAAAGGTGATGTTCTTGCTGTGGCACGCGTAGCAGCCATACAAGCTGCAAAGCGAACTTCGGAGTTAATACCCCTCTGCCACCCTCTACCACTTAACGGCATGGAGGTAGACATTGAGCCGCTCACTGAACCACCCGGTCTAAGGATAGAAACTCGTTGCCGCACCATCAACAGAACTGGCGTTGAGATGGAGGCTCTCACAGGAGTTTCGGTGGGCCTACTCAGCCTGTTCGACATGCTCAAGGCTTTGGACCCAGCCATGACCATTGATTCGATCCAATTAATCCATAAGGACGGTGGCCGCAATGGTGAATGGAATCGAGGCGACAGCCAAACGTGAGCAGCACTGATGTGGAACCTTATGGGCAAGAGGGCCTGCCCTTAAAAGAGGCCTTGCAGCGAATTCAGATCGCACTGCTCAACAACAGACTTAAGCGATCAACAGATACCAAAGCAAAGGTTTCACTCCTAGATGCGCTCGGCCGCGTCAGCGCAGAAAGCGTGCATACCCATGAAGCCATACCAGGTTTCCGGGCCTCAATCATGGATGGCTATGCCCTTGGCCAGGCGAGTTGTCCAAAAGTTGGCGACTGCTGGCAGCTTGTAGGTCGCTCCTACCCCGGGGCACCATTTGAAGGGGAACTCGTAGCTGGTGAGGCGATCCGGATCCTTACCGGAGCAGTCATTCCAAAAGGCAGTGAATGGATTGTGCCGCAAGAGCTGTGCAAATTGTGTCCGCCAACAAACACTGGCCAAGACATCCTCACCTTGATCAAGCAAGCCTCAACCAACCCCTGGATCCGAGCTGAGAATGATGATTTTTCGGCAGGCGACGTTGTCATTCATCAGCATGTTCGGCTCATGCCTGCCGATCTAGCGCGTGCAGCCAGTTGCGGATTAACGGAACTAGAGGTTGAGCCAAAACCAATGATCGGACTGCTGATCAGCGGCGATGAGCTCACGCCGCCGGGAATTCCACGAGCATCAGGAGCCATTTGGGAAAGCAATAGCACCTTGCTCAAGACGTTGCTTGCCCGTTTGGGTTATCCGATTGCCGAGTGCCTTGTCATTGGCGACAACCGAGAGGCATTGCGATCAAGCCTTTTGGAACTTGCCAATACATGTGATGTTGTTGTCAGCACTGGTGGTGTATCAGCTGGAGATACTGATTGGGTCCGCCCTTTGGTGGCAGAGCTAGGAGAGGTGGACTTCTGGAAATTATTTCTCAAACCCGGCCGGCCCTTCGCCTTTGGTTGGATTGGCGACAACGTGCCTTTCTTTGGACTGCCAGGAAATCCAGTGGCCACAGCGATCACAGCACTGCAATTGCTCTGGCCGGCATTACAACAAATGGAAGGATTAATAGAGCCAATCATCCTGCCTCGATTGCAGGTGGCTTTGATCGATGAAATGCAACGCACTCCAGGGCGACCAGAACTTGCACGAGCCCGCCTAGAAATAGATCGAGATGGAGCACTACAAGCTCGATGCAATGGCTCACAAGCCTCCTCACGAATTGGCTCGCTCAGCGGTTGCGATCTACTCCTGGAAATCCCCGCCGAGATGGCCGATCTCAAACCAGGAACCAAGCTCTGGGCCCAATTGCTACGACTACCAGTTCTTTAATTCACGTCTTTATCGGGGCGTGTTGCCCTCTAGCCAACTACCCAAATCGCGACACCATTCCCGTTTCCAGATGGGAGCATCGTGCTTAAGAGCTTCCAAAAGGGAAGCACAACAACTCTGCGCAGGTCCGCGTCGATCGGCTGCAACGGCTACCAGCACAATCACCTCACCAGGATTCAACCGACCAACTCTGTGCAACACCAAAGCAGAGCAAGCCCCACAAGAAGCCATAGCAACCTCAGCTTCTTCTGCTATTCGGGCTTCTGTCATGCCTGGATAATGCTCCAGTTCCAGAGCCTGCAAAGGAGCACCATCTACTGACTTGCCGCGCACACGGCCGACAAACATTGCCAAGGCGGCATCCGCTGGTGACCAACGCTCAAGTTCACTCCAAGGCGAAAACGGCTCTGGGCGGACCTCAACCTGAACACAGTGATCAAACAGGCTGTGATTAACCACCACTGAACGGAGGCAAAAAGGCAAGTTCATCATCAACCTCTAGACGCTGATCTCGAGCCACAAACTGCTGATTAACAGCTACACGCACTCCCGATGGCCATGGGCCCAACTGCAAAGCATCCCAAACAGCCAATGCGGTGACCTGATCCCCTTCAGGGAAGGGAATCCTCTTCTCACCCCAACCCAACTGCTCTCTCAAAGACGCAAAAAGGCGTACCTGCAGCTCTGGCGATCGATGATCCGACATCAAAACATTGGCATGAGCTGATCTGGTTCTAGCGTCCGATTTTGCGAGTGGTGTCCACCATGACCCTCAGCATTGCCCTGTTAACGATCTCAGACAGCCGCACGCTGGCAGACGACCCCAGTGGCGACTGCTTGCAACAAAAACTAGAAAGAGCTGGTCATCGCCTAGCAGCCCGCGATGTGTGTCGGGACGACCGCTACGCCATTCGCGCTCGAATCAGCCAATGGATTACCGATAGCGCAATAGACGTGGTGATCACCACCGGGGGCACAGGTCTCACAGGAAGGGATGGCACTCCTGAAGCGATCACACCACTCCTCGACAAAAAAATTGAGGGCTTTGGTGAGCTCTTTAGGATGATCTCTTTCGAGTCAATCGGTACGAGCAGCCTGCAAAGTCGCTGCCTGGCAGGTTTGGCTAATGGCACGTTTATCTTCGTTTTACCGGGATCACAACATGCAGTGGAAACCGCCTGGGATCAGCTGATCGCGTCCCAGCTAAACGAAGGCACACGTCCCTGCAATCTCACCCAATTGCTGCCACGTTTACAAGAAGAATGAATTTAGAAAGGAATCGGCATGGTGACGTGCGCTGGCTCAGGCGCACAAGCCTCCACCTGTTCGTCAACAACAGCACCAACAACAACTATCGACGGTGGTTCAAAACCTTCCTTATCCACCTGTTGCGCTAGCTGATCCAAGGGAGCCTTGAGATGGCGTTGACCAGCGACAGTTCCCTGTTGAATCACAACTGCAGGTGTCTTGGGATCCATCCCACCAGCAATTAATTCTTCTGTGATGTGCTGCAAGTTATGCAAGCCCATATAGATAACAAGGCTGTCACTTGCCTTAGCAAGAGCCTTCCATGTCACGGAATTTCTCTGTTTATTGATCTCCTCATGACCCGTCACGAAGGTGACAGAAGAGCCAGCAACGCGATGGGTCACAGGAATACCCAGATAGGCAGGCACAGCAATTCCCGAGGTGATTCCTGGAACCACCTCCACAGCGACCCCATGACTCACCAAATAAGCCGCTTCCTCGCCACCGCGACCAAACAGAAAGGGGTCTCCGCCCTTGAGTCGAACCACACAGGCATGGCGCTGAGCCAATTCAACGAGCAAGGCATTCGTGGTCTTCTGAGTAACCGAATGTCGACCACGTCGCTTGCCAACAAAATGGCGCTCACACGACGAAGGAACCAACTTCAAGACTTCATTGGGCACGAGAGCGTCATGCACCAAGGCATCGCATTGCAGCAGCAAACGATGCGCCTTCATGGTCAGTAGCTCCGGATCACCAGGACCCGCACCAACCAAATAAACAGTGCCAGCTTCCGCGGAAATCATGGCAATGCCGCCAACAAATTGATCAGACCCAAACGAAAGACCTCATTTTCAAGTAGGGACGAGGCCCCTCCAAACTCGCGCAATGTCTCTGTCATCTTGTTTGGGGCCAAAGCAAAAGGGAACGGCACAGGGGAGGGTTGGCTTGATCTCGTCACCAGAGAGGCATAAGCATTCCAGTGTTCCCAAGACATGATGGGTACCGCCAGTCGCTGTTGTAACGCCATTAAATAGCGATCAGCCAAGCCCTTGCGCAGGGGATGGTGCACCAACACTTGGCAAGCCTTCTGATCATCATGCCTCTCCATCCACTCCTTCACGAGTGACAACCAAGAAGGCCAAGCTCCAAGGAAAGGCAGAGCCTTGATGTTCCCGCCCTGACCCTGAAGACGCTTGCGAATCAAAGGCAGATCATTGCGAGTGTGAGATCCAGGCAACAACAACAGAGGGACAAGCCAAAGAGGATCATGACCAGCCTCAAGGCTTTGATCAGCCGTCAAAGCCTCCAGTTGCACAGAGGTTCCACGGCAATGCTCAACTTGCAGGGCTAATGAGCGCAAACAAGCAGGCACAACACCACCTGCTTGACCATGGACAATCAGCCGCAAACCTCGTTTCAAACCAACATTCTCGCCTTTCGGTAACAACGACCACGGATCTTGTGCACCGCTAACTGGTGTAGTCGTGTCTGAATTAGACAATTTCGCGAAACCATGGCTAGCCGCCGAGACCGAGCGCGACCCCAATCCCTGCGAGGCAAGACCAGCCTTCCCAGCAGCCAACATCCCGACGGATCCAGACGCTTCAATAGCGACTTCGAAAGGGATTTGGCCGCCATGAGAAGAGTCTGGAGGATGCTTAAGCAAGGCGCTGTGAGCTGGATGGGAGAAATTGGTCGTCAATATTGAAATAACCCAATTCAGTGAGCTGAGGGAAGCTATCAAGCAGGAAACTCGCGAACCAAGATGTAGCCAAGAACACAAAATCTGAAGTTGCTCACAAATGCAAGTTTTTGTGCAATCTGATACGGCGAGGCAAGCCTCTTTAAGGAGTTAATGGATCAGCAGCGATGGATTTCAATCCTCTTCATTTCGAACTCCAAAACTACTGTCCAAAAAATCATCAGCTTCAATTCGAAATCCTCTTTGGCTATTTAGAGATCATTCTCAAATTTAAGGAAGAGCAAATCTATGACCACCATCGCACCGATAAAACCCTATTTAGAGGGCAAAAAACTCAATAAAATTGAGCAAAATAAGGCTGCTAAAGATGGTCTTGCCATTGGTCCTGACATCGAAACCTTTGCTGAGATCGGCTGGGAGCAAATGGACAAGACAGATCTTCAACTGCGCTTGAAGTGGTATGGCATGTTTTGGCGACCCAAAACCCCTGGCAAATTCATGCTGAGGCTGAGAATTCCCAATGGGATCCTCAATGCCAAGCAAATGAGAGTGATCGCTTCGATCGTTGCCCGCTACGGCGAAGACGGCAGCTGCGATATCACAACTCGCCAGAATTTCCAACTTCGTGGCATCTTGCTCAATGATCTTCCCGAAATCCTCAGACGCCTTAAAGAAGCAGAACTAAGCACGATTCAATCAGGATTTGACAACCCTCGAAATGTCACAGGAAATCCTCTTGCAGGAATTGACCCTGAGGAAATTATCGATACCCGGCCATACACAACTGAACTCGAAAACTTCCTAACCAACCATCAAGAAGGCAACCCAGAATTCTCCAATCTTCCACGCAAATGGAATACAGCCGTAGCAGGAGCACGCGACAACTTCCTGCTGCACAACGACCTCATATTCCATCCCGTAGAGCGTGATGGCGTCATGGGGTTTGGTGTCTGGGTTGGTGGGATTCTGTCCTCACAGATGAACGACTACGCCCTACCTCTCAATGCCTGGGTGAAGCCTGATGAAATCTGCAAGTTGACCGCAACGATTGTCACCCTCTGGCGTGATAACGGTGAACGCAACAATCGCCCGAAAGGTCGCTTTCGGATGTACCTCGACAGCGTGGGGCTCGAGAACTTCCGCAGCCTGATCGAAGAAAAATTTGGCTCTCTCACAGAAGACCCAGGTTCAGTTTTCGACAACACGCCTCGCTCTGCATACGGCATTCATTCCCAAAAGCAAGATGGCCTCCACTACGCCGGCCTCCATGTACCCGTTGGCCGGTTATCCGCTGAAGACCTTCAGGATCTAGCCAGCGCCAGCCTCGAATACGGAAATGGTGAGATTCGTCTCACCGAAGATCAAAACGTCATCCTGCCTGGTTTACCCAAAACCAAGCTTGAGAGCTTTCAGGCTGACCCCCTGCTGCAACGCTTTCCACTCAAGCCGGGCCCGATCGCGGCAGGCACCGTGTCGTGCACAGGAAGCACCTACTGCAGTTTCGCTCAAACCAACACCAAAGATCAGGCGTTGGCAATGGCCCGCGAATTGGATCAGGAACTTGAGATTCCAGAAGAACTCAAGGTCCACTGGACGGGTTGTCCGAATAGCTGTGGGCAGGCCTATATGGGTGCCATCGGATTGACGGGCACAAAAGCCCGAGCACCTGATGGAGCCAAAGGCATGGTTGAGGCTTACGACCTCAGCCTGGGTGGACAACAAGGTCCAAGTGCCGCAGTGGGAAAGCTTTACCGCAAAGGCATTCCCGGCAGCGAACTGAAAAGCGTGCTGCGGGATCTACTGATCGAGCGGTTCGGTGCTCGCCCCCGCAGCCTCAAAGCCGAACCCAATGACCCTTTCTCCCGTTTCATGAACTGGTTCAACGGGCTTGGCGAAAACAGCAGCCAGAGCCTTTCAAACTGAGCTGCTATTAACAGCCAAACTTTTAAGTATTTATTGCAAATCATCATGCCTTCATCAACTCAATCTCGTGATTTTTTCTCTCGCTTTGTTAATTGGCTAAGTGCAAGCGGTAGTGATAAGCCCGCCATTGCTCGCGAAGGAGGCAATCGCGATTTTTTCTCACGCCTGATGAATCACATTAGCGGCTAATTCTATTAGCCAATCACTTCAACCATTTACCCCAGAGAACAAACAATGGATGCAAACACATCCCAAATGGACTACGTCCTGCCCAATGAACTTGTTGACGGCATGATTATTGCCGGTGGCAAAAAATCTAATGTCAGCATCAAAAATTTGCTGCTGAGAGGTTTCTATTCTGGAGCCATTCTTGCCCTAGCCACCTGCCTTGCTATCACGGTAGGCGTCCAATCTGGAATGCCCTTCTTAGGCTCAGTTCTATTTCCTTTTGGTTTCGCCAGCATTGTGCTCTTTGGCATGGAGTTGGTGACAGGCAACTTCGCCCTTTTGCCCATGGCAACCTGGGCAGGAAAAAGCACTTGGCGCGCGACATTTCGTAACTGGACCTGGGTCTGGATTGGTAATTTCATTGGCTGTGGATTAGTCGCACTATTGCTCGTCACGAGCCTTACAAGTGCAGGCACAGTTGAACCACTCGCTGCTGCTGATGGTGGAAAAGGTTGGGCCGTGATTGCCGCAAAAATCATGGCAATCAATAAAACCAACGTCATCATCAAGTATCAGGATCTCGGTAGCACTGGTTTCTTTCTGGCATTTTTGCGGGGAATGATTGCCAATTGGTTGGTTTGCCTCGGGGTCACCATGGCCTTGGTTAGCAAAAGTGTTCCAGGAAAAATCCTTGCTTGCTGGCTACCGATTACAGCCTTCCAAAGCATGGGCATGGAGCACATTGTCGTGAACATGTTCCTGCATACAGCCGGACCACTGCTTGG
>CATBLW010000184.1 GCA_949486985.1 Prochlorococcus marinus str. MIT 9215 | reverse complement strand
TCCAATCATCAACACTTGTTCCTCTAGCTCCTGCAGGCCGCCTGGGGTGAGCCAATCCAGCTGCCTGAGCAGGTGAAGCGCTACGGCCTGCTTGGCCCTTCTTGAGCCGTCTTCAACCTTGATTGCTAAACCCATGCCTTCGCCGATGCGGCTCAGGCATTGAATGCCTTCGGCGCCGCCTTTGCTCAAAACCTGCCCATGCGCGCGTTGCATTAATTCCGTATCAAAGCGACCCTCTCCGGCGACGAGATCAGGGTTAGCCAGCATCGCTCTACTGATTTGCTCCAGCCCAGCCTGTTTGGAAGCGCCTAAATGGGCAAACAGCAGGGCCATCTGGGCCAATTGCAGCCGCAGGGTTGGCGCACCGCAATCATCTCGTTCAGCAATTAACTCGTCTGCCGGCAAGCCGAGAAGTTCTGCAACCTGTCTGTTGATTTCCGTTTGCAATGGATGTTTGCCATCGAGATAGGTGTCTAGAGGCCAGCCCATTTTTTTACAGGTCGCCAAAAAGGCAGCATGTTTTCCTGAGCAGTTGTGTTCAAGTGGGCTGCTTGCACCCTTTGGGATTGGGCATTGCAGAAGATTGGCCTCGAGTTCTGCATTCCAAAGCAACCTGAAGGCTTCCCTGGCATGGACGGCTGTACCGGCATGGGAGCCACAACTGATGGCCAGGCCCCTATCGCCACTATCCATCTGCTCGGCGGCACCACTACTTAAAAAGGGCAGGGCCTGAAAGGGTTTGAGTGCTGAACGGATGAACGATTCATAGTCAGCACTTCCTGCTCGCATCAACATGCGGCCGCGGGCATCACTCACCACGGCATGAACGCGATGGATGGATTCCACACTGGAACCACGCTTAAGCATCACCTCTAATGGAGGTGTGTTCGAGCGCTTAGAGCTGCCGAATCCGGAAGGGAGATTCATCCTCTGGCGAGCTGCATAGCTTTAAAGAGCCTGGCAGAGACTGAACCCGGCAACGATCAGCCCAGTTGCCGTAGCCATGGCGCGTCCCAGCCTGCCGAGAATTGGTTTGACCTCGTGTTGAGCAACAAGCATGTCTTGTTCGCGCCAAGACAATGGTTTCTCCCAAACCTGCCCGTCGAACCAGCCCGATTCTTCGTATTCAACCCGTTCGGAGAGCAGGCGCTGATGGATGTAGCTCCAGCCAAGCCACTGGCGAATCAATAGAAGCAGCGGCAACAACAAACTTGCCACTGAGCCAATTAATACCAAACGCGGTAAATCATTGCGCAGTGTCCAACTGCCGCTGGTGACAATCAGACTCAAGGGAAGAATTAAAAGCCAACTGATTAGCAAGGCTTTATTCAGGTCAATTTGGGTCTTGATCGGCCAGGCAAAAAACCACGACTTACAAAGTTGCTGAAATTCTTCAATTGGCCGTTGTTCTGGCGGTACGGGGCATGTTGATGGAGAAACCACAGCGTCAGGTTGCTTGGGAGATTTCTGTACTGACGAAATTGTGCTGTTCGCCGTGACTCCAGAACGCTTCGAGGTCGTAGAAACCACGTTCAGCTGGTTGCAGAACATGGACGATCAGCTCGCCATAGTCGAGTAAGGCCCACTTGCCTTCATTGAGGCCTTCGCGGCGTAAGGGCAGCCGCTGAGCGTCGTCTTCCAGACGGTCTTGAACGGATTTTGCAATCGCCCGTACTTGCACTTCAGATAACCCTCCTGCGATCACCATCCAGTCAGCAAGGCTTGAGACTTCATCAACTCGGATCAGTTGGATGTCGACGGCTTTGCGGTCATCACAGGCTTCAGCGGCCAGTTCTGCCAACTGCGAACTATCCATAAACGTTCTCACTGGTTACAGACTGACGACTACCTTGCTGTTGTGCCATCTCTGCACGGGCTTTATCGGCACTTTTACGCAGTGCTTCAAGGCGATCTTCATAGAAGCTGCGTTTCTTCTTCTTACGGCTTTTTTCAACCAGCTCCTTAAGAGCGCCGCCAAGACTTTTGTAGGAGTTGGGAACGCTATAGCCAAAACGGCAGGCCAAATCGATCGCCCGTTCATCAGCGGCGATGGCATCTTGAAGCCGTTTCTCTGAATTGTTCTTCAGATAGAGCCTGTAGCCGGCAAAACCTGAAAGGCCTAAGGCCATCAGCAGCAACAAGCCGTCTTGCACCCAGAGTTCACCGATGGCACCGCCCAAGCCGATAGCAAGAGCAGCCATTTCCCAGCCATCACGAGGAATGGTGTCGTTCTGAATCCGACCCACCTCATGCCAAAAAAGCATGTTGCGGTGATCCAAAGCCAGGTTGTCCCAAGGCTCTAGATCAATCTGGATCTCCACTTCATCGCGACCGATCTCTTCAAGGGTGATCAGGGGTGGTTCAACAGCAGCAGCTGCTTCAACGAACACCCAGCTCTGCATCTCTGGTGGAAGTTGCCCCTTGAGGCGCTGGAGTTCACTCATCGTCTGGAAATCCTTCCTCGTGATCAAAGTTAGCGAGTGCAGCACACATGTATATGTTCTTCGCCTTTATGTTCTTGCCAGAACAGGCTGATGGGCTGCGTGGGAAGCTAGTCAGGTTTGGCCAACTCCAGCAAGCCCATGCCACGGCGGACAGATCTGCGTCGCATTTTGCTGCTGGGCTCTGGTCCGATTGTGATCGGCCAAGCCTGCGAATTCGATTATTCAGGCACTCAGGCATGTAAAGCCTTGCGGGCAGAGGGTTTTGAGGTGGTGTTGGTGAATTCCAACCCGGCCTCAATCATGACCGATCCGGAGATGTCGGATCGCACCTATCTGGAACCGCTTACGCCCGAGGTGGTTACTCGGGTGATCGAGCTGGAACGTCCTGATGCGTTGTTGCCCACGATGGGTGGGCAAACTGCCCTGAATCTTGCCGTGGCATTGGCCGAGAACGGCACCCTCGACAAGTTCGGCGTTGAGTTGATTGGTGCCGATCTGTTGGCCATTCGAAAGGCTGAGGATCGCCAGCTGTTTAAGCAGGCCATGGAACGCATCGGCGTCAAGGTCTGTCCTTCCGGGATTGCCTCATCCCTTGAAGAAGCAGAGGCCGTTGGTGCTGCGATCAGCAGCTTCCCTCGCATCATTCGTCCGGCGTTCACCTTGGGTGGCAGTGGCGGCGGCATTGCCTACAACCCTGAGGAATACGCCGCGATCTGTAAAAGCGGCCTTGATGCCAGCCCTGTTTCACAGATCCTGATTGAGAAGTCTCTGCTCGGTTGGAAAGAGTTTGAGCTGGAAGTTATGCGCGATATAGCCGACAACGTCGTGATCGTTTGCAGTATTGAAAATCTCGATCCAATGGGAGTGCATACCGGTGATTCCATCACCGTTGCTCCTGCTCAAACACTCACTGATCGTGAATATCAGCGGCTGCGAGATCAGGCCATCGACATTATTCGTGAAATCGGTGTTGCCACTGGAGGCAGCAACATTCAGTTCGCGATCAATCCAGAAGATGGCGATGTCGTGATCATTGAAATGAATCCACGTGTCAGCCGTTCATCAGCGCTGGCAAGTAAAGCCACTGGATTCCCTATCGCAAAAATTGCTGCTCGGCTTGCTGTTGGTTATACCCTTGATGAAATTATTAACGACATCACTGGCAAAACACCGGCATGTTTTGAGCCAACCATTGATTATGTCGTTACGAAGATACCAAGATTCGCATTTGAAAAATTCAGTGGAAGCCCTCCCATTCTGACCACTGCAATGAAGTCAGTAGGCGAGGCGATGGCCATTGGCCGTTGCTTTGAAGAGTCGTTCCAAAAAGCGATGCGCTCCTTGGAAATAGGCATGGCTGGCTGGGGCTGTGACAGGCCTGAACCCGATCTTTCTTCTACTGAAATCGAGCGATTACTTCGCCAACCTTCGCCTCAACGAATCATGGCCGTGCGTTCAGCAATGATTGCTGGCCGTACGGATGAAGAGATCTTTGAACTCAGCAAGATTGATCCATGGTTCCTAGCCAAGTTGCGTGGTTTGATTGATATCGAGAAGACTCATCTTCAAGGACGTGACTTAAACGAATTAGACTATGAAGAGATGCTTGAACTCAAGCAATTAGGCTATTCAGATCGGCAAATTGGCTGGTCAACCAATTCAGATGAGCTGGCTGTTCGTGCCCGTCGTGAAGCTTTGGAAGTTAGGCCTGTTTATAAAACGGTTGATACATGTGCGGCTGAATTTGCCTCAACAACTCCCTATCACTACTCAACCTATGAACGGCCTCTTTTGAGGCTTGATGCTGATGGCCAGCTACACAAACTTGAGCCTCAGTCGGAGGTTGTGCCAGAGCAACGCAGCAAAGTGATGATTCTTGGTGGTGGGCCCAATCGGATCGGCCAAGGGATCGAATTTGACTACTGCTGTTGTCATGCTTCCTTTGCTTCGCAAGAACAGGGCTTCGCCACGGTGATGGTGAATAGCAACCCTGAAAC
>CATBLW010000183.1 GCA_949486985.1 Prochlorococcus marinus str. MIT 9215 | reverse complement strand
CAAAATCCGGCTGCGAGCCGCCGCCGCCAATACGCAATCCTGAATGCGCGCTCTGTTGTCGCCAACAACGGTCTGCCGGTAGTGGGGAAGGCCCAACACGGCAAGCTCTTCCGCCAACCAACGCGCATTGCCATTGAGAATGTTGCCAAGCAACAGTTCCGTTCCGATGCACAGAACCTCAACTCCAGGCTGATCTGAAGCTTCAGCCATCATCCCTGTTTGAAACCTGTAAATCAGCTGGTGCCGCCGAAGGTGACTGAGGATCCTGCCTTCGCGATTCACCCCCTCGGCTACGGCGACTGATCACGAGCGTGACCACCAAGATCGCTGTCGCCAAAGCCAGCCAAAGAAAACGCATTTCTGCATTCGCCATCACCAAGGCCAAAGAAGCAAGCCACTGCGTGAACACATAAATCAAAACCACAGTGCGGCGATGGCTAAATCCAGCCCTTAAGAGTCGATGGTGCAGATGGCGCCGGTCGGGATAAAAGGGGGAGCGCCCCTCTCTCAAGCGCCCCATGATCACGGCCGACATATCTGCCAAAGGCAATGACAAAATCAGCAATGGCAACAAAAGACTCACTGTGGTGAGCCCTTTTGCAGGTCCCACAATGCTGATGGCCGCCAAAGTGAAGCCGAGAAAATACGACCCACCATCTCCCATAAAAATACGAGCAGGATTGAAGTTGTGACGCAGGAAGCCAAGACAGCAGCCAGCCAGAGCCGCTGCCAGAAAGCCTGCGGCGACTTGGTGCAGAGAAAAACTCACTGAAACCAGACCGACTGCAGCAATACCTGCCACCCCAGCCGCAAGGCCATCAAGACCATCCAACCAATTGATCGCATTGGTGATACCCACCAACCAAATCACCGTGGCAACCAAGCTGAGCCAATCCGGCAACGCCAGGGAATAACCTTCGCCGCCAAACCAAGACTGCTCGATCGAGCCAATCCGCACACCTTGCGACCAAACAGCCAGTGCAACAGCAAGCTGCGCGGCCAAACGAGGCCATGGCGACAGAGAGAAAAGATCGTCCGCCAGACCAATCACAAACAAGCAAAGCCCCCCAGCCAGGCTCGACCAAATCAGCTGATCCTTGGCCGGTGCGAGCAAGCCAAATCCACCAAATAACCAGGTGACAGCCAAGGCCAAGCAAAAACCCAGCACCATGGCGATTCCACCGAGACGCACCATGGGAGCGTTGTGCTGCTTCCGGGGGTCAGGCCGATCAGTTAGTCCCCAACGAAGGCCTAAAGCACGGACCTTCGGAACAATCAAATTTGTGATCAAAGCAGCCATCACAAAGGTCGCCGTTGCAGCAATCTCAGGCTTCTGAAACTGCTGCTGGAGTCCAAAGACGAGAGGGCTGCTCGCGAGAGTCACGTCTGCTCCTGTGGCAAGCGACCCGAGTAAGGGCTGATTGGTTTAATCCTAAACAGCTTTTGGCCCTTCATAAAGCCTTGACTAGGCCAGTCAGACATGCGCTAGAAGACCTTTGGGGCTGTAAAGGGGGAAGCGGCTGCAGAGGTCAACAACCTTGGCGCAAGTCTGTGCCTTGAGCTCCTCATCATCGGGATTGAGTAGACGGTCTGCGATCACATCAGCCACCTCACGGAAAGCTGCCTGGTCAAACCCACGTGTGGTCATCGCCGCCGTTCCCAAGCGCAAGCCACTCGTGACGAAAGGCGATTCAGGATCAAACGGAACCGTGTTCTTGTTCGCGGTGATGTTCACCTCACTAACAAGTAAATCCGCAACCTTGCCTGTCATCCCAATGCTGCGGAGATCCAGCAAAACAATGTGGTTGTCAGTACCACGACTCACCACCGCTATCCCCCTTTCCTGAATGCGATCTGCAAGCGCCTGAGCATTCGCCACCACCTGCCTGCTGTAGGCCTGAAACTCAGGAAGAAGTGCTTCTCCTAAAGCCACAGCCTTGGCTGCAATCACATGCTCCAGAGGGCCCCCTTGGTTGCCAGGGAAGACGGCCTTGTCAAATTGTCGAGCGAACTCAGCATCCCGACAAAGAATCAAGCCCCCACGAGGACCACGCAAGGTCTTGTGCGTCGTGGTGGTCACCACATCACAGTGAGGCAAAGGATTCGGATGGATGCCAGCCGCCACTAAGCCAGCGATATGGGCCATATCCGCCAGCAAGTAGGCACCCACTTCATCAGCGATGGCACGGAATGCTGGGAAATCAATCGTGCGGGGATAGGCCGAATAGCCACAAATGATCAATTTGGGGCGATGCTCCAAAGCCAGCTGACGAACGGACTCCATGTCGAGCTGTTGAGTCTCGCGATCGACGCCGTAATGCACGGCCTTGAACCACTTGCCGCTGACATTGACAGGAGAGCCATGGGTGAGATGACCACCATGAGCAAGGTCCATCCCCATGATCGTGTCACCAGGCTTTAACAAAGCCAGGAAAACAGCGAAATTCGCTTGAGCGCCACTGTGAGGCTGCACGTTGGCCCAAGCCGCATCAAACACCTCTCGAGCGCGCTCGATGGCCAGCGACTCAATCGCATCGACATGCTCACACCCACCGTAATAACGCTTGCCAGGGAGGCCCTCCGCATATTTGTTGGTGAGCACAGAGCCTTGGGCCTGCATCACCGCCTGCGATGCAAAGTTCTCACTCGCGATCAATTCAAGATGCGTCTCCTGTCGGTGGCGCTCCTGATCAATAAAACCAGCAATGACAGGATCGGATTCCGTTAGCGAAGCATTGATCGAAGCCGAGACACGATCGGGCATTGAAGAGAAGCAAGCGATTTGCGGATGGTAGGCACAGTTCTTGAAGCAGTGTTCAACAGGTTTGGCTTCGAGGTTTTGGCTCAAGATTGACGGCAAGATTTTGCGGCCAAAAGTCAGCCACAAAGGGCAAAGACAAAAAAAACTGCCCTGAGAGGGCAGTTGGTCAACGCGCCTGGAGAGATTCGAACTCCCGACCCTCTGATCCGTAGTCAGATGCTCTAATCCGCTGAGCTACAGGCGCATCAAGGTGCTAATCACAGCCCATCGAGGGTGCCTTAGTCAACTTAAACACAGCTAAGCGCCACAATCGATAAAGGAAAAAGCTTCTCCCATGCCGATTCGCTGGTACGGCCCAGCCGACCCGAAGGACCCGACCTATCGCCATTTCTCCAGGGTGGTGAACCTGACCCTGCATGCCATGACGTTCGCAGCAGTGAATAGCGGACTCTGGTTCTTTCAGGAACTTCGCCACCCTTGGCAGCATCTGAACTGGTTTAGTGAACTTTGGCTTGTTGGACTGGTGATCCATATCTCAGTTGTGCTGAGTCGTCGCCCTCAAGCAAACGATGCCGAAGAGCAGTCCTAAGGCCAACATGGAATTCAAGGTGACTTTGCGTTAAAGCTTCTCTATGACTCTCGATCCAACGTCTCTCAAAGAACTGCAAACTTCTCTTGCAGACCGGCTTTACCTACAGATCGCCGGCTGGCATCTTTATTTAGGCGATGCAGGCCTAGCCGAAGCCCTGGCCATCGAATGCAGTGCCAGGCTCAATGATGGCGCTGGCGTCGCTGCCCGTCAGGCCCTTGAAGCCGTTCAGGTTTCCCTAGCCGGAGGCAGCACAAAGCTGCCAATGGCACGACTGATGCCTGCGGCCCAACTTCATGACCTCGAAGAGATCCTGGAGCCCTACTGCCGATAAGGTTGCTGGCATCCCTGGAGGCCCCGTGCTGATCATCGAGGTCACCAATGCCCGAGAAGTCATGCGGCAACGCATTGGGCGCCTTGGCGAACGACTCATCGGCAAGGTCGTTGATGCCGAGGCTCAAGTTGAAAAAGCATTGATACAGGAGCTCGAGAATGCCTTTCAGGAGATCGGCATTGAAGCCAAAATTGTTTCCGTACAAGGTCCAAAATTGGTTGGACGTCAGCAACTTGAGCTGCCTATTCACGTTCGTGAAGAACGAGAAATTTGCGTTAACGAGCAATCAAGCGACGACGAATGATGATCAAAATTTCATTGACTTCAGGGACACCAAGCAGGCTGCTGATCAAAACAAATAGGCCAAGGCCTATCGCGCCTGAAAAACACACACTCATCAACAGGCCTAAAAATCCCTGAGGCCATCCCACCCCAACAGCAAGAACCCAGGCCACCACACCAGCGGAGCCTCCCGCCACCACCAACTTGCCAAGATCAACGGCCCAGAGCTTGAGGGGCAAGCCACCCAGCCTTCGATGCAAGCCCAACACAAGAGCAGCACAGGTGAGCACATTGATCGCAACCGTTGCCAAGACAAGGCCAGTAACACCAAAGTTGAAGGGCAGCTGATGGCCCCATGGAGTGGGTCCACCAACCAACAACCAATCGAAAAGAACGTTCAGGCCAATACCAGCTGCTGAAAGACGAAACGGTGTCATCCCATCCCCAAGGGCATAAAACACACGCACCAAAACATCGCGACCCAAGTAGGCAGGCATTCCAAGCCCGTAGGCCATTAACAAGCCAGCGACCAAGCTGACGGCCTGCTCATCAAAAGCTCCACGCTCATAGACCAACGCCACAATTGGCGCGCCAAGAGCCACGAATAAAGCCCCCAAAGGGACCATGCTGGCCATGGACAACATTGTTCCCTGACGAATCCGCGCAATCAGTGCAGAGCGGTCATCTGGAGACGTCAGCCGGGCGAAAGTGGGCAGCAATGGCACCAACAAGGCGTTGGAGATCAAGCCCAAGGGAGTTTGCACCAAAAGATTGGCGTAACCAAGACCAGCCGCCGCTCCCAACATCCCAGAGGCAAAAAACAAATCAGTGAACACATTGATCTGCAACATGCCGGAAGAGAGGGTGGCGGGTCCCATGACACGCAAAACCTCCTGCACGCCGGGATGACGCCAGTCCCAAACCAACTTGAACTTCGCCAAACCTTTGCGAATCAGAGGCGGCAGCTGAATCAGCCACTGCAAAACAGCGCCAACCAAGGTTGCAACAGCCAGAACCATCCCGCCCCATAGCGCTAGAGACGGGGATCCGATCGCAGGCCCAACTTGCCACCAAAGCAGCCCGACGCCGATGATCAGAGCAACACTGGACATCAGTGGCGATACGGCTGGGATCCAAAACTCCTCAGCAGCATTCAAAGAGCCAAAACCCAAACCGATCAAGCCAGCCAGCAAGGCCATCGGAGCCATCAACTGCAGCTGAACAACAGCAATCCGATGCAGCTCTGGATCTAGGCCGGGGCCCACAAGAGTGATCAAGGGATCCGCCGCCACCACAAGCAGCACCGTTACCACTAACAACGCCGCACTGACCATGGTGTTGAGCGCCGCCAGGACATGGGCGCCCTCCTGCTTAGGCCTGCGGCTCAAGACACTGACCATGGCACTGTGAAATGGGCCATTGATGCCTCCGAGCAGGATCAACAGGAACCCCGGCAGCACATAGGCGTAGTTGTAAGCGTCGTAAGCCGCTCCCACTCCAAAAGCAGCGGCAATAACCAGTTGGCGCGCCATTCCTCCGGCCTTGCTCAGCAAGGTGCCAAAGGTCACGACCAAGGAAATTTGTTTAAGAGATCTCGCCATCCTTGATTTTCAGGCCATCTGATCAGTTACGAGCATTCTCAAGCCCTTGAAGCTTCACCATGGTCGAAGTCATACCGAAAGGATGATCGGCACCTCACTACTCACGTTTCCAACACTCGAAGAAGGAGTGTTGCTGAAGCGCTACAAGCGCTTCCTCGCCGATGTGGAATTAAAAAACGGCGAGATCGTTACTGCTCACTGTGCCAACACCGGTCCGATGACCGGTGTGCTGCATCCAGGCGGCAGGGTGCGTCTGCGCCATGCGCCTTCCCCTAAACGCAAATTGGCCTGGACATGGGAACAAGCTGAAGCACCTGGCCCAGAGAACGAACCCTGCTGGGTGGGCGTCAATACAGCCTTGGCCAACAGCCTGGTGAGGAAAGCGATAGAAGCCGGCTGCATAGAAGAATCATTGGGGCCCATTGCAGCGATCCGTCCAGAAGTGACCTACGGCAGCAATCGCCGCAGCCGCATTGATCTGCTGCTGACTCCTGATGCAGCAGCAGCGGATACCAGACAGATTTATCTCGAGGTCAAAAACACCACTTGGATCCAAGGCCCGTTGGCACTGTTCCCCGACACGGTGACGGAACGGGGACAGAAGCATCTCAAGGAACTGATCGGCGTGTTGCCAGAGGCAAGGGGAGTTTTAGTGCCATGCCTGAGCCGATCTGATGTCAAGGCATTCGCACCAGGCGACAGCGCAGATCCTCTCTATGGCGAACTATTCCGCAAAGCCGTTCAAGCTGGCGTGGAAGTGATCCCCTGCTGCTTCGGATTTCATCGTGATCACATCACTTGGGAAGGGACCAGGCAGACATCGGCATCGGCATAAAGCAATTCAACGGATCTACAGTTCAGGACTGCTCTTGAAAAGCGCTTCTATTAATTCAGAACTCTATTAGTTAACAATTACGCAGTAACGGAAAGAAGATTTCGTATCAACGAACACTGCATTTTTGTAGCGCAATGAGCAATTTAGGTCCGAAGCCAGCTCTCCATGCACTTGCATAACGAGCTCGGATTTGTGAAGCACTGCTCTTCAATGCCCATGACAACTGCAACAACTGCTCAGCATCCGCCGTCTAAACGACGCAAGCGGCTTCAGGACGCAAGCCTTCTTGAAGGGCCCATGCTCCTCTTGAAGAGCGTGCGCGGATTCAGCTCCAATCGATCGCTGGTCTGGCTTGCCTGTGTTCCTCTAGCACTGTTTGGGCTCGGCCTTTTCAACCTCTCGGCTCATGCCGCAGAGATGCCCGAATTGAATGCGGCCTTCCTTGCTAACAACCTCTGGCTCTTGGTTGCCACGATTTTGGTGATCTTCATGAATGCCGGCTTCGCCATGGTTGAAGCAGGCATGTGCCGTCAGAAGAACGCTGTCAACATTCTGGCCAAGAACCTTTTTGTCTTTGCCCTGGCCGTAACGGCTTACTGGTTCGTCGGTTATTCCCTGATGTACGGCGATGCCATCGCCGCAGGTTGGCTTTATTTCAGTGGTCTCTTCTTTGATCCAGCAGTGACACCTGAACTGATCGGCGAAGCCGGTCTGGTGCCCACCGTTGACTTCCTATTCCAAGCAGCCTTTGCAGGCACAGCAGCAACCATCGTCTCCGGACTGGTAGCAGAACGCGTCAAGTTCGGTGAATTCGTGGTGTTTTCACTGGTGTTAACAGCCTTCATCTACCCCATCGCTGGCAGCTGGCAGTGGAATGGTGGCTGGCTGAGCGAAATGGGTTTCATTGACTTCGCTGGTTCCTCGATCGTTCACTCCGTTGGTGCTTGGGCTGGCCTCGTAGGAGCCATGCTCCTCGGCCCCCGTCTCGGCAAATTTGTCAATGGCAAGTCACAGGCCATTCCTGGCCACAACATGTCGATTGCCACGCTAGGGGCTCTGATCCTCTGGATCGGCTGGTATGGCTTCAACCCAGGCTCCCAACTCGCCATGGATCAATGGGTGCCTTACGTCGCTGTAACGACAACCCTTGCTGCGGCAGGTGGGGCCATCGGTGCAACGGTGACGTCAACGCTCACATCTGGCAAACCTGACCTCACCATGATCATCAACGGCATCCTTGCTGGTCTGGTGAGCATTACCGCAGGCTGCGGCAACCTCACACTTGCAGGTGCATGGGTTGCAGGTTTAGTCGGAGGCGTGATTGTCGTCTTCGCGGTGTCAGCACTTGATTCGTTGGGTATCGACGATCCAGTTGGCGCTTTCTCAGTCCACGGTGTATGTGGCATCTGGGGAACGCTCGTGGTCGGACTTTGGGGCTTTGACATCCAAGGTGATGGCTCAGCTCTTGGCCTGTTCGTCGGTGGTGGAGCCAGTCAGCTATGGGCTCAGTTTGTGGGCTGCCTCGCCTACGGCATCTGGACAGTCGTGACTTGCTGGATTGCCTGGTCGCTGATCGGTGCATGCTTCGGCGGCATCCGTGTGACGGAAGCGGAGGAAATCGAAGGACTGGATATTGGTGAGCACGGCATGGAGGCCTATCCAGACTTCGCCTCAGCCGGCAACTAAAAAACTGATCCCAGAAGGGATCTCAGCAAGCCCGGCTT
>CATBLW010000182.1 GCA_949486985.1 Prochlorococcus marinus str. MIT 9215 | reverse complement strand
TACCTGATAAATCAAGAACTTCTTCTAAAGGAAGTCTTTTGAATCTTCCGTCACTACTTAGTAAGCCTAGGCTTAAATCTTTATTCTCAGGAAGTTGTAAGAGATCGACAACTGTATCTCCATCTAATCCTCCTGGCAGGAAACGATCTAAGGTTCCTGGCTGTTGACCTGCAAACTCCCATCGCACTAATGCAACTCTTCCAGTCATTGTGATAGCTAGTAAGCGTGGTGCGTTGTCGATTGGAAGAATTAATCGCGCTGGACTTGGCTCGTCTCCAAGCTGGCATGATTCATTTAGATGAAGTCTCCCTAGAATCTGCGGACTAACGATTTTAACTTGCCCATCTTGTTGTATCAGTAACTTGCCATCGCTTGATAGTGCATCAAGCGCTTGTTGTCTTTGTAATTCAGCATTTGGCCTTTGACTCGCTGAACGTTCAGCAACTAAGTCATCCCCTCCTTCCACCAGCTTTGTTCTGCGTGGGTTCCCAAATCGTTTTTTAAGGCTTTTCAGTTCATTGATGAGTGTGTCGAGTAATAGATCCCGTTTTTCTAAAAGTTGTTGAAGCTCCTGGCGCTTGTTTCGCAAGTTTTCAACTTCTTGTCGCAAACTGTTCTGCTCGAGATTGGTGAGTCTCCTTAGAGGCATTGCTAGGACAGCGTCTGCTTGTCTCTCATTTAGATCAAGACGCACCATTAAGCTTGCTCGAGCCGATGCTGCATCTGCAGCATCTTGAATCATTTGAATTACTTTTTGTAGGTTATTTAGTGCTGTTATTAATCCTTCTACAACCTCTAGTCGCTCTTCTGTTTTATTCAGTGAATGCTTGGTGCGTCTGATTATTGTTAGCTCTCTATAGTCTATGAATGTTTGCAGTAAACTTCTTAGCGATAATTGTCGTGGTTGACCATTAACCAAGGCTAGAAGGATGGCTCCGAAATTACTTTGTAGAGAGGTTCTCCTTTGTAGATCAGTAAGCACATTCTCAGGATTGCTATCTCTTCTTAGCTCGACAACAACTCTCATTCCGTCACGATCGCTTTCGTCACGAATATCAGCGATGCCACCAATTTTGTTATCGTTAACTTGGTCTGCTAATTTTTCGATCCAACCGGCTTTACTGAGTTGATAAGGTAATTCAGTAATGATGACAGCATTACGTCGATGACGTCCTTTGCCTAGTTGTATCTCTTCCACGTGGGCGACACCGCGCATCGGGATACTTCCTCTCCCTTTTAGGTAAGTTTCACGGACACCGCTGCCTAAAAGTACTTCTCCTCCTGTAGGGAAATCTGGGCCAGGAATGTAATGCAGAAGTTTTTCGTCGCTAAGATCAGGTTTCCGTATAAGTGCGACTAATCCATCTACGATTTCGCCCAGATTGTGTGGAGGAATACTGGTCGCCATTCCAACAGCAATCCCACTACAGCCGTTCAGAAGTAGAAATGGAAGTTGAGCAGGCAGGACAGTCGGTTCTTGTTGTGAGCCATCAAAATTGTTAGCGAAATCAACGGTATCCTCGCCAATTTCATCCAACATTCCCTGATGGGCTATTGGCGCTAAACGCGTTTCTGTGTAACGCATAGCGGCTGGAGGATCATCATCCACCGATCCAAAATTCCCATGGCCATCAAGTACGGGATAGCGGCTAGAGAAAGTTTGTACTAGCCGTACGAGTGCGTCATAGACAGCTTGATCACCATGGGGGTGATACTTGCCAAGAACATCACCGACAACCCTTGCGCATTTCCGGTAGGGCCGATCAGGTGTCAGTCCCAATTCATGCATCGCAAACAGGATGCGACGCTGAACAGGTTTGAGTCCATCACGTGCATCGGGCAAAGCCCGACCCACGATCACGCTCATCGCGTACTCGAGATAGGAGCGCTGCATCTCTTGATGCAGGGCGATTGGTTGTAGACGCTCCTCAGCCATCTATTTGTTGAATCAGGGTGCTGAAAAAGCTCAGCCTACAGAGATCGAGACGCTTCACTTCTGCTTCGTCTCAGTTGCTATTGCTTGCATCAGCATTCGCGTCAGCACGCTCTACAGCTGTTTGTAAACCAGGATTGGCGAGCAGTTTGCTCGTTGCCATGCGGAGCTTGGCTCCCCACAACTGCTCCTTTTGATGTTGAGGTGAAACGTAATTGGGGTCATTGGCCAAGGCTGTTTTGGCGAGTTGTAGGGATTCTGGGTTTCCAGCTTGCACCTGATTCAGTGCTGCCGCCAGGGCCAGCATCGGTTCGGCATTCCGGTTGATGTTGAGAACGCGTCTCCAGCGACTGATGGCTTCATCAGTTTTGTTCATTTCGTAAAGAACAATGCATTGATTATTCAGTGCTTCCCAAAACGTCGGCTTCAGTGCGGTTGCCTTTTCGAAGGCTTTTAGAGCCAGTGGCAGCTTGGATTGCATGATTCTTGCGTTGCCTAGGTCGAAATAGGCAGCTGCATTCTTCGGATCAATTTCAATCCCCCTCTCTAAGAGGGTCACGGCATCAGCGGGTCGGCTAGCTCGTAGGGCTAGGGAAGCTTCAGCAAACCAGAGTCCTGCTTTGTTGGGATTGAGTTGTTTGGCTCGAGCTAAGGATTGGCTAGCGGCATCGAGCTGATTGTTTCTTAATTGAGCTTCTGCCAGAACAGACCAGAGGCGTTCATCTTCGGGCTGTAAACGAACGGCAAGTTTTGCAAAGCGAGCAGCTTCTTTGGGTTGACCGAGCTTGAGTAATTGTGCAGCTGTGCGTGCGATACCAAGACTGGCGCCTTTTAGCTCAATCGCGCTGGGCTCGTAGACGTAGGGAATCAGGGCATTGGCAGGTGAACCGATGCAGAAGCCAGAGACTCCTAATAAAACTCCTGCAAGGTAGTGCTTAAAAAGATGCCTTTGCTTACGGCTCAGCCCCATTCCATCCATTCAATTCTTCGGCAGCGTAGGAGGCTTGTCAGCTTGCGTCGCGGCAGCATTTCGACGCCACATCCAAGGTTTGATTCGTTTTAGGGCTGAACCACGTAGCTTTTCATCCCATGTTTGATTGTCCCAATGGAGTGCTTGATCGCGTTTCAGTTGAAGCAACCATTCTCGGGGCTGTACGTCAGGGTCAACGCTGCTGGATAGAGGCTGTTGATTCCAAGGACAAACGTTTTGGCAGATATCACATCCTGCGACCCAAGAACCCATAGCTGCGCTGATTTCCTTCGGCAGTTCTGAATTGCGGTTTTCAATGGTGTGGTAAGCCAGGCAGCGACGCGAATCAACGACGAAAGGTTCCGTGATCGCTTCTGTAGGACAGTGCTCAATACAGCTTTGACATTGACCACACAGAGGCTTCGCTGGTTGATCGGCTGTGAGTGGTTCTGTACAAAGCAGATGACCGAGCACCATCCATGAGCCGTGTTGGCGATGAATCAGGTTGCTGTGTTTACCAATCCAACCCAGGCCTGCTTCTTCAGCCCAGGCTTTGTCCAATAGAGGTGCGCTATCGACACACACTCTCCAGTTGCAATCTGGCCGTTGTTCTTTTAGCCAACGTCCTACTCGTCGAAGACGCTGGTCGATCACCTTGTGATAGTCACGTCCCCAGGCATATCGAGCGATCGATAAGCTTTCTGGTTTTTGTTGGGCATCCACGTAATAGTTCAGCCCCACAGCTAAGACGCTGGTAACTCCTTCAAGTAAGTGTTCTGCATTTTGTCTTCGCGGTGCTGCCATCCAGCCCATGTCAGCCTGATGACCTGCATGCAGCCATCGCTGTAGGGAAGATGTCCGTAGCTGAAGACGGTCACTACCTGGTATCCGTGCAATACCAACAGGCTCAAAACCTTGATCTTGAGCTGTTTTTTTTAGGTCGGTACTGAGTTGATCTTGATTTGCACTGGATATCACAACGATCGACCGTAAAGTTGTTCACCTGTTTCAATCCTGCCGTGCCTTCTACAGACATGGGACCTACTTCTAATGGTCGTTTCTCTCCAGTCTTTCGTTGGCTTGGCTTCACCCTGGTGGTGTTGCTGCTGTTGCAGATGGCTGTAGTGCTCAGTTTTGGAGACTGGGCTGATGGTGATTATCAGCAATTGGTGGTTGAGCGGTTGGTCAGTCAGGCACCAATGGGATTTATGGGTTTGTTATTGATGCTGATCAGTTCCCGGCTTGATTATCCAGCAACAGCCCGATTGCCGATTCGTTGGTTTGTATGTGGACTGTCTGGCTTGTTAGCTGTTGCAATGATTGTCGTGACTCCAATGGCAATATCAGTTAATCAGAAGCTTGCTAGCGAGGTTGATCAGACACTTCAGCAAAGGCGTAGTCAATTAGAGATGGCTCGTCAGCAGGGACAGAACCCCCAGGCTTTGCAGATGCTTGGAGAACAGCTTGCTCAGGCTGGTCAGTTATCTGTTGATGCTTCTCAAGACGATAAGCAGCAGGCCGCTCAGAAGTTCATTGATGGCCAACTCAGTCAAATGGATCAGCAAATCCAACAGGCAGAGCAGCAGCGCAACTTGGCGGTCAATCAACGACGTTATGGAGGCACCTTGACTGCGGTTGTGTTGGCCGTTGTTTTTGTGTTGCTGGCTTTCACAGCCGTCCTTTGAAACCTCGGCAGAAAGCTCACTGATGGTTAGGTTGGTTGAACAACTCGTCCGTAGGCAATAGGCATTCCTTGGTTCAGTCCGATCCCAGACCAGATCTTCCGTTGTCCTCAAGGCTTCAGCAGGATCTTAAGAATGATCTGATTGCAGGGTTGTTGGTGGTCATCCCCTTGGCCACAACAATCTGGTTAGCAACTACGGTCAGCCGTTTTGTGCTGGCATTTTTAACTTCGATTCCGAAGCAGTTCAATCCATTCATCACGCTGAATCCGCTTCTTCAGGATTTGATCAACCTGACCTTGGGTTTGACGGTGCCGATGCTGGGAATTCTTTTGATCGGCTTGATGGCTCGCAACATTGTTGGTCGCTGGTTGCTTGAGTTTGGCGAAGGAACTCTGTCTCGTATTCCCCTTGCGGGATCTGTCTATAAAACTCTCAAGCAACTGCTGGAAACGTTTCTTAGAGATAATTCAAAGCGTTTTCGTCGGGTTGTTTTAGTGGAGTATCCCCGTGAGGGCTTGTTCAGTGTTGGTTTTGTTACTGGCTTAGTAGGACCTTCATTGCAAGCTGAGTTGGAGCAACCCTTGCTTAGTGTTTTTATTCCTACAGCGCCTAATCCAACCACTGGTTGGTACACACTTGTGCCGGAATCTTCGGTGCGTGATTTAGATATTTCTGTTGAGGATGCTTTCCGCACAATCATTTCTGCGGGAATTGTTAATCCAGACGAACGTGAGCCTCCTGTGACTCGTAGTTTTTCTAGCCTTTTCTCTCAGCTACGAGCTGGTGCTTCCCCTTCTTCCTCAACTAGTCAAGCCTGAGGTTGCATGCTCTCGTTCTCGTTTCGACTATGAAATCCAGATCCCTTGCACGAGAGCTTGCGCTGCTTGTTTTGGGTCAGATTCCTGAAGGGGATGTGACTGCCAGTTTGCAAGCAACGCCTTTGGAAGATTTGCTTCAGAAGGCTTTTGATAGCTTGACGCAGTATTGGCGTGAGGGACTTGACCATTGCGCTGGGGAGTTGGAGAGTGCCCAGCAGCATTTAGTGGATAGCGAGTTAAATGACTTGGGAACCAGTTCTATTGGCCGCGTTCGAGATGATCTACGTGGTTGCCTGAATGGAATGGAGCAGGTTCTTAATGGCCTCTCTGCCAGTTTGGAATTACCACGCTTATTGGCACTGGCTGATCAGGAGAAAATTCGTTTAGGCGCTATGCAGCGCGTGACTTTAGTCATCGAAAAACGGGGCAGTATTGATGACCGTCTCAATGGTGTGATGGAGGGTTGGCGGTTGAGTCGTTTACCTCGTATCGATAGAGACATCTTGAGGTTGGCAGTAGTGGATTTGACTGCACTGCAGACGCCTGCTCCAGTTGCTTGCAATGAAGCGGTGGAATTAGCCAATCGATATAGCGATGAACATGGCCGCCGCATGATTAATGGCGTATTGAGACGGTTACAAGATGCCTCGCTTGCAAAAGTGTCCTGATGTCTTACGACTTATTTACCCGTCAACCCAACGAGATTCCTCCTGAGTCATCAACAAATAAACAGAGTGAAAATGCTGATGATCTAAACGATCAGCACGCTTCTTCTCATACTGAAGAACCAGCTCCAGCCCTTACCGAGGAAGAAGATCCACTGGAGTGGGCGCGACAGGCTTATGCCCGCCTGAAGGCTCAACAAGAAGAGGATAAACAGAACAAAATTTTAATTGAGGATCAGAAGACCTCTAGTGCTGATGAAGAATCCATTGAACCTAGATCTGATCAGCAGCTTGCAGCTGATGTTGATAATGCTGGCCCCTTGCTCTTGGATCAGGATTCTCAGCAGATAGATGAAGGTCCGCAAGAGATTGAATCCAGTCTTCCAGAGGTCTCAGTTCCGTCCAAGTCACAGCTTTTGTCTGCTCAGGAATCGGTAGAACCGACCCTGGGCGAATTTGACGAAACCTTTACGTGGTCTGCTGAGGTTCTGGCTGCTCAGGGACAGAAAGCGGGAGATATCTCTCTTGAGGAAATTGACTGGCTAGGTCGACTTCGGCGTGGTCTTGAGAAAACGCGTCAGGGTTTTGTTACGGGTTTGCTGGAAAACCTTGGCGATGATCCACTAACGCCTGAAGTTCTTGATGATCTAGAAACATTGTTGTTACGAGCAGATGCAGGAGTTAAAGCAACTGATCAGGTGCTTGATGCATTGCGTCAACGTTTGAACGAAGAGGTTGTTGATCCTGCTGAGGGTCTTCGCTTTTTGAAGCAGCAGCTTTGCGATTTGCTTGAGGCTCCGATTCAGGCCAGTGGTGTTGATCTTTTGGCGCCCGAAAAGGGCTGTCTTAATGTTTGGTTGTTGGTAGGAGTTAATGGCGTAGGTAAAACGACAACCTTGGGAAAGCTGGCAAGTC
Organism: Prochlorococcus marinus str. MIT 9215; assembly: GCA_949486985.1. Taxonomy (GTDB): domain Bacteria; phylum Cyanobacteriota; class Cyanobacteriia; order PCC-6307; family Cyanobiaceae; genus MIT-9215. The sequence continues at coordinate 3,886 of CATBLW010000182.1, read as the reverse complement.
TTGCTGTTCGGAGTGGTTATTCAGCCTTGATTGCAGCAGCTGATACGTTTCGGGCTGCTGCTGTTCAGCAGGTTCAGGTTTGGGGAGAGCGCAGTGGTGTCTCGGTGGTTGCTAATCCAACGGCCAATGCAGATCCTGCGGCTGTTGTTTTTGATGCGATTGGTGCCGCGCGTTCCAAAGCTGTTGATTTGGTTTTGGTCGATACAGCTGGTCGCTTGCAAACAAAGCACAATTTGATGGAGGAGTTACAAAAGGTTCGCAGGATTATTGATCGATTAGCACCTGAGGCAAAAGTTGAATCGTTATTGGTTTTGGATGCCAGTCAAGGACAAAACGGTTTACGTCAAGCGATGGCTTTCGCTGAAGCGGCTGGTTTAACCGGTGTTGTGATTACGAAGTTAGATGGAACCTCGCGAGGCGGTGTTGCCTTGGCGGTTGCTTCTGAAGCGTCTCTTCCGATTCGTTTCATTGGTGCTGGAGAAGGTATTAGAGATTTGCGGCCTTTCAATAGTTTTGAGTTTGTGGAAGCTCTTTTAGCCAGTCGTTGATGTCTTAATTACGGTTGTTTTGCTACCTTTTGGTTCTGATGTGGCCATGCCGTGAGCAGTAAGCCACCACGACGACATCCCAAACCTCCACCACGTAGCGTTTCTCAGCCGCTTTCTGCAACTGCCTCCCTTCGGCAATTGTTGGACAGCTTGTCCAGTGAACAGCGCCGTAATCAAGATTTACTTGTATCGCTGGGCTTTGCTCTGCGTAGCTTTACTAATTTGCATCGTTTTCTTGAGCTTGTCCCAGTCGTGGCCTCGCGTCTTGTGGGTGTTGAGGGTGCGTTATTGGTCCCCTTTCAGGCAGATGGCCGTATTTGGAGGGAACAACTTCAAGCCGTGCCTGTTGATCAATGTCAGGAGTTATTGAGGCAGTTAGCCTCTTTCCAGGCTGGTTTATCCATAGGTTTTGGAGCTGAAGAGGCTCATGTTCTGGCCATGGATCAATTGGTTCAACGCCATATGAATAGAGCGGGAATGTTTGCTACTTCATTGGTGGCTCGTGGTCGGCAGCGAGGACGTTTGTATGTATTTGATCCTCATGCTGCGCTTGTTTGGAGTGATGTTCATCGCCGCCATGTGCAGTTGGTTGCAGATCTCGCAGGTGTGGCGATTGAAAATGATTGCATCCTTCAAGAGGTGCGCCGCCATGAGCGAGTCGATCGTCAGCTCAGCATTGGCGCAGAGATTCAGGCTCAGTTATTGCCTGATCATTGTCCAGTCATAGAAGGTGTGGATGTTGCGGCGAGATGTCGACCAGCTTTTCAGGTTGGTGGTGACTATTACGACTTCATTCCTACCCGCCCTGAACTGATTGGAAGGCGGCGTGAGCGAGGTCGTTGGGCGCTTGTGATGGGAGATGTGATGGGAAAGGGTGTGCCTGCTGGTCTACTGATGACCATGCTTCGAGGGATGTTGCGTGCCGAGGTTTTGAGTGGCTTACCGCCGGATCGAATTCTTCATGATCTCAATCAATTGGCACAAGAAGATCTATCCCAATCGCATAGGTTTGTAACTCTTTTTTATTCTGATTACGACCCACGAACGCGTCGGCTGCGCTATGCAAATGCTGCGCATAATCCGACTTTAATTTGGCGCTCTCAGCAACGCTGCGTGAGTCGATTGGATGCACCTGGTTTGTTGATAGGTCTTCAACCAGAAGTTGATTATGGTTGCGCCGAGATATTGCTTGAACCTGGGGATGTGCTCCTTTATTACACCGATGGAGTCACAGAGGCTCCTGGTATTACCGGTGATCGATTTGATGAATCGCGATTGATTCAAGCTTTGGAAGGATCCTGTGGCAGTGGTCTTGGAGCCCAGGGGATTCTTGATCAGTTATTTAAACGCCTTGATCGGTTTGTTGGTGCCGAGCATCAGCTGGAAGACGATGCGTCGATGATTGTCTTGAAGGTTTGGGACGAGGTGATGTTGCCCCCAGTGTCCAGGCCCTTCGCCTGACAAGCTGTTATCAAATTGTGATTGAAGGCATTGTGAGTGATCTGACTGATGGCTCTGCAGAAGTTTGGAGCAACCGTTTTGAGCAGGGATTGAATCCCGTTATTGAGCGCTTCAATGCCTCCATTGGCTTTGATATTGCATTGCTTCAGGAAGATTTGGATGGCTCCATTGCCCATGCCCGCATGTTGGGAAATTGTGGTGTCATCAGTGCTGAGGAGATGACTCAGATTGAGCGTGGTCTGGAAACGATCCGCGCCGAGGCTGCATCGGGAGCCTTTCAGCCAGATATTGCTGATGAGGATATTCATTTTGCTGTTGAAAGGCGATTGATTGCTTTGCTTGGGCCTGTTGGTAAAAAACTCCATACAGGCCGCAGCCGTAACGATCAGGTTGGGACGGATTTGAGGTTGTGGTTGAGGCGTCGCATTGATGAACTTGATCAACAACTGCTGCAATTTCAGCAAGCTCTTTTGGGAAAGGCCGAATCTCATCGGCAGACATTGATTCCTGGTTATACGCATTTGCAGCGTGCTCAGCCTCTCTGTTTAGCCCATCATCTTTTGGCTTATGTCGAGATGCTGCAGCGTGATCGAGACAGGCTTGTCGATGTGCGTGGCCGGGTCAATATTTCACCCCTTGGAGCCGCCGCCTTGGCAGGGACTTCAGTGCCTATTGATCGAAAGCAGACAGCCTCCACGCTTGATTTTCAAGCTGTCTATGCCAATAGTCTCGATGCTGTGAGTGATCGAGACTTTGCTGTTGAGTTCACGGCTGCTGCTGCTTTGGTTATGGCTCATCTGAGCCGCTTAGCAGAAGAGGTGATTTTTTGGGCTTCTGAGGAATTTGCTTTTGTTCGATTGACTGATCGTTGTGCAACAGGCAGCAGCCTGATGCCGCAGAAAAAGAATCCTGATGTGCCTGAACTCGTTAGAGGTAAGTGCGGCCGTGTTTTTGGCCATCTTCAAGGCTTATTGACGATGATTAAGGGCTTGCCACTCGCTTACAACAAAGATTTTCAGGAGGATAAAGAAGCCCTTTTCGATGTTGTACGCACAACTTGTGATTGCGTTGAGGCAATGACGATTTTGATCGAGGAGGGGCTGGAGTTTTGTCCTAAAAGGCTTTCTTCTGCAGTTGAATCTGATTTTTCTAATGCCACTGATGTAGCTGATTATCTCGTGGCCAAAGGGGTGCCTTTTCGAGAGGCCTATCAACTTGTTGGCTCAGTTGTGAAGCATTGCTTGGAGCAGGGGATCTTGTTGCGAGATCTGAGCCCTCAGCAGTGGCAAGCTTTTCATCCCGCTATTGAGCAGGATCTGCTCAAAGCTTTAGAACCACAGCAAGTTGTGGCAGCACGTATTAGTGAAGGAGGGACCGGTTTTGTGCGTGTTGAAGAGCAGCTGATTCAATGGCGCAGCCAACTTGGTTGAAGGAGAGAATGATCGAATGGCCTGGTTGGGTCTACGCTTGGTGAGCTTGTGAGTTCATGTTTCTGTTAGGACGCGTGAATCACCTGCAAGTCCAGGTACCAATTGGTCCAATTCTTTTAGGTCCACAAGGAAAGTGAGCATTTTCGTCGGTAATCTTCCCTTCCGCGCTGAGCAGGAAGACGTCATTGAGTTATTCGCAGCCTTTGGTGAGGTTACGAATTGTGCATTGCCCTTAGAACGCGACTCCGGTCGTAAAAGGGGCTTTGCTTTTGTTGAGATGGCAGATGAGGCCGCAGAGGCTTCAGCCATTGATGCGTTGCAGGGTGCCGAACTGATGGGCCGCCCATTGCGAATCAACAAAGCGGAGCCACGCGGTAGTGCACCTCGTCGCGGCGGTGGTGGTGGCTACGGCGGTGGCGGCGGTGGCTACGGCGGCGGCGGCGGCGG